>NZ_NDIO01000228.1:0-9865 GCF_002241085.1 Vibrio sp. V03_P4A6T147 | reverse complement strand
ATTGAGCACCAAGCTCTTTAATTCGATCTAGGATCTGATTCACTAATGCTTCGGGTGCCGATGCGCCGGCCGTGACGCCAACGGTTTTCTTACCATCAAACCACGTTGGATCAATATCTTCAGGGCAATCAATCAAGTAACCCGGCGTTCCGAGCTTTTCCGCCAATTCTTTTAAACGCGTAGAGTTTGATGAGTTTTTCGAGCCCACCACCACCACCAAATCAACATCCAATGCAAGTTGACGCACCGCATCTTGGCGGTTTTGTGTCGCGTAACAGATATCATCTTTACGTGGTCCCTGAATATCAGGAAACACTTCACGCAATTTATCAATCACATCGGCTGTTTCATCCACCGACAAGGTGGTTTGGCTAACATAATGTAAATTAGTCGGATCTTTAACGATAGCTTTTAGCGATTCAACATCTTCCGGTTTTTCAACCAAGTACATGCCGCCTTTTTTACTGGCGTATTGGCCCATGGTTCCTTCCACTTCAGGATGACCTGCATGGCCAATCAGCACTACTTCCATACTGCGGCGACTGGCTCGAGCCACTTCCATATGCACTTTAGTCACCAAAGGGCAAGTGGCATCAAACACGGTTAATGCACGCGCTTTCGCTTCAAGTCTCACCGCTTGCGAAACGCCATGAGCAGAAAAGATCACAATATTGTCATCAGGTACTTCGTGTAAGTCCTCAACAAAAATGGCCCCGCGCTGCTTCAGCCCTTCCACCACAAAGCGGTTATGCACCACTTCATGTCGTACATAAATCGGAGGCTGATACAGCTCAAGTGCGCGTTCAACAATGCTGATCGCACGATCAACACCGGCGCAAAAACCACGAGGGTTGGCTAACAATATTTTCATTTCATTGCTCATTGAATAGGGTTATCGCAAGTTGACAATTATTCTACAGACAAAATTTCAACATCAAAAATGACATCTTGTCCTGCAAGTGGGTGGTTAAAATCAACCGTTACCGAATCGCCCGCAATAGCGGTGATAATGCCAGGAATTTCTAAGCCATCGCGGCCACTAAACGCCATAATCGTGCCAACTTCCACCTCAGTATTACCGGCAAATTTGGCGCGATCCATATGGTGGATGTTATCTGGGTTAGACAAACCAAACGCGTCTTCGGCTTTTAACTCAATGGTTTTGGATTCTCCGGCACTCAGACCGATTAAGCACAACTCAAAATTGTCGCTTAGACTGCCATCACCAATAACCAATTTCGCTGGTTTGCCCATATTATGAGTGCTATCCGCAATAGAGCCATCTTTTAATTTAATGGTGAAGTGTAGGGTTACCGCACTGTTTGCTTTTATTGTCGTCACGTGATTTCTCTTTATTTATTTTAGTGTGGAGACAAGGCATCCATAACGACATAAAAATGCCCGTTTTTAGTACGCCTATCGCCACCGTATTTTTAGAGATGAAGAGTAAACAAAAAGCGCCACCTGAATCAACAGACAGCGCTTAGGGTTATTCAACTATTTTAGCCATTATGAGTGCGCATCGTCTTTTTTACGAAAGCCATCAAGGATAATCATTGCTGCACCAAGGCAAATGGCACTGTCAGCCAAGTTAAACGCTGGCCAGTGATAATTGCCCCAGTAGAAATCAAGATAATCAACCACAAAACCGTGCACGATACGATCAAACACGTTGCCGATTGCGCCACCAATAATCATGGCATAAGCGATATTATGCCACTTCTCTTGCGCAGGCAGCTTACTCATCCAGTAAGTGAGGAGCCCCGTCACCGCAAAGGCAATAGCGGTAAACAACCAACGTTGCCAACCCGCTTGATCGCCTAAAAAGCTAAATGCTGCACCATAGTTATGTACATAAAGTAGGTTAAAAAAAGGCATTACTTCGATGCGATTTGCCCAACCATACCCCATGTTATCCATGACCATCAGCTTTATACCGACATCAAGGGTAAAGACCAGCAGCGCTAGCCATAGCCAGCGAACTCCTGATTGTTTCCAAGTAAGCGTCTGCTCTGCCATATTGAATCCCAATATTATTAAGCGAACTTACGAACTTCGCCTTCACCATCCACGTTCGACACACAACGGCCACAAATAGTTTCATGACCAGTGATAGTGCCAACGTCAGGAGTATGATGCCAACAGCGATCGCACTTCTCTGCTTCGGTTGCGCTCACCAACACAAACAAACCTGCAGTTTCCGTTGCTTGTGCCGCATCGCTTTTCTCAGCCAGAGGCTTCACTATCGCTTTTGATGTCAGCAGTACAAAACGCAATTCATCTTCAAGCTTGTTTAACTGAGCCACTAAAGCATCATCAGCAAACAGCACCACTTCAGCTTGTAATGAGCCACCAATGATTTTTTCACTACGAGCAGTTTCAAGCAACTTGTTCACCGAGCTACGAACTTTTTGCATCTCTGCCCAAAATTCATTGTTCAACTCTTCGCCTTCAGTTAAGCCAAACAGACCTTCAAACCACTCACCCGTGAAGACAAACTTTTCACGCGGCTCGCCATTAGCTTGCATCGCTGGCATTTCGTTCCAAATTTCATCAGCCGTAAATGACATGATCGGTGCCATCCAACGAACCAAAGCCTCAACGATGTAATACAGCGCCGTTTGACAGCTACGCTGTGCATGTGCACCTTGTTTAGCCGTGTATTGGCGATCTTTAATCACATCAAGGTAGAACGAACCCATTTCAATTGAGCAGAAGTGCATCAAGCGTTGGATCACACCATGCGTATTATACTCTTCATATGCTTTGACAATTTCTTGTTGCGCCGCAAAGGCACGGCCTACGGCCCAGCGATCCAGCGACACCATCTCGTCTGCTGCAACCATATCCGTTGCTGGGTTAAACCCATTGAGGTTAGCTAAGAAGAAACGTGCTGTATTACGGATACGGCGATAAGCATCCGCCGAACGTTTTAGAATTTCGTCAGAAACCGCCACTTCGCCAGTGTAATCAGTCGATGCAACCCATAGACGCAGGATGTCTGCACCCAGTTTATTGGTGACATCTTTTGGCGCAACCACGTTGCCGATTGATTTTGACATCTTGCGGCCATGACCATCGACCACAAAGCCATGCGTCAATACTTGTTTGTAAGGCGCAGCACCTTTCATTGCTACCGATGAAATCAATGAAGATTGGAACCAACCACGATGCTGATCTGAACCTTCAAGGTACAGATCTGCACCGTGGCCATTGAACTCTTCGCGCTTATCAACAACGGCGTAGTGAGTCACACCAGAGTCGAACCACACATCCAGCGTATCGAGTACTTTTTCGTAATGCTTGGCATCTTCTTCGCCCAAGATCTCAGCAGTGTCAACATCCCACCACGCTTGAATCCCTTTTTGTTCTACCAATTGCGCCACTGTTTCAATCAGCGCAGGGCTATTAGGATGAAGTTCTGCCGTCTCTTTATGCACAAATAGCGCAATCGGTACACCCCAAGTACGCTGACGAGAAATACACCATTCAGGACGACCTTCAATCATTGCTTCGATGCGGCTTTGACCCCATTCCGGCATCCATTGCACGCCCTTGATCGATTCTAGAGCTTGGGCGCGCAGACCGGCTTGCTCCATAGAGACAAACCATTGGGGTGTTGCACGGAAAATGATCGGGGTTTTATGACGCCAGCAGTGAGGATAGCTATGCTCGTAGGCATGGTGGTGCAACAAAGCACCTTTTTCTTTCAGTACTTCAAGTACAGAGTCATTCGCTTTAAACACATGTTGACCAGCAAATAGCTCGGTGTCTGCTAGATATACGCCGTTTGAACCGACAGGGTTGGCTACTTCAAGGCCGTATTGCTGACCGACCACGAAGTCTTCTTGACCGTGACCAGGTGCAGTATGAACGACGCCAGTACCCGATTCAGTAGTTACGTGCTCACCCAAAATCGCAGGCACAGTAAATGCGTAAAATGGATGATTAAAAGGCATTAGTTCGAGGTCTGCACCTCGGCAAAAACCAAGGTTGTGGTAATGACTGATACCAGCACGATCCATGACACTTTTTGCAAGTTCTGACGCAACGATAATGCGTTCAGCAGGGCGTTCACCGTCTGCTTCAATTTGCAGCAAAACATATTCAAGATCATCACGTAAGCAGACTGCGCGGTTAGCTGGCAAGGTCCAAGGTGTGGTTGTCCAAATGACAATCGACACTTCACCGTGGCCGGCGTGATCAGCCGCGAGCGTGAACTTTTCAAGCAGCGCCGCTTCATCGGCTGCTTTGAATCGTACGTCAATCGAAGGTGACACTTTATCTTTGTACTCAACTTCCGCTTCAGCCAGTGCTGAACCACAATCAGTACACCAGTGAACAGGTTTGAAACCTTTCAGCAGGTGGCCTTTATCGGCAATTTTACCCAATGCGCGAATAATATTCGCTTCGGTGGCGAAATCCATGGTGCGATAAGGTTTATCCCACTCACCCATGATGCCCAAACGCTTAAAGCTCTCTTTCTGGCCTTCCACTTGACCTGCTGCATATTCACGACATTTTTCACGAAACTCAGCCGCGGTCACTTTCTGTCCCGGTTTGCCGATTTTTTTCTCTACCATCAATTCGATAGGTAGCCCGTGACAGTCCCAACCTGGGATGTAAGGCGCGTCAAAACCAGATAAGGTTTTCGATTTGATAATAATGTCTTTAAGAATCTTATTCAGTGCGTGACCAATATGAATATCACCGTTGGCATAAGGAGGGCCATCGTGCAATACGAAAGATTTTTTGCCTTTTTTGGCTTTACGGATTTCGCCGTAAAGATCTTCTTGATACCAACGCTTTAACATTTCTGGCTCACGTTTAGCCAGATCGCCACGCATTGGAAACCCTGTTTCAGGTAGGTTCAGGGTATCTTTATAATCACTCATCGATTCTTAATTCCGTTATATTGGGCGACGTTAGACATGATATTAATCGGTGGAATAATCCGACTAATTCTTTAGCTGATGCAACCACACCCTTGCCGCATCAGCATCCAATTCAATTTGTTGCTTTAACGCTCCAAAAGATTCAAATTTCTTTTCATCTCGAAGCTTATGTAAAAGTGCCACTTCTAGCTGTTTGCCATATAAATTGGCATGAAAGTCAAACAAGTGTACTTCAAGTTGTTGGCGAACCCCGTTGACTGTTGGCCTATTACCAATATTGGCAATTCCTCCGATGGGCGAGTTATCAAGGCCATAGACATTGACGACGTAAACACCAGAGACCGGTGAAACACAGCGCTTAAGCGGAATGTTCGCTGTAGGGAAACCAATGGTTCGCCCTAACTTTTGACCATGCGACACTCGACCACTGATACCGTAATCACGACCGAGCATCTGCTTAGCTAACACTAAGTCATCGCTTGCTAAAGCGTTACGAATAGCAGTACTACTCACTCGCTGTTGTTGCAAGCAAAAACTGTGGGTACTTACCACCTCAAAACCAAACTGTTGTCCAGCTTGCTGCAGCATACTGAAATTACCTTGGCGATTTTTACCAAAACAAAAATCATCACCAATCACCAGAAACTTAACACCCAACTGAGCGACCAACAAGTCACGAATAAAAGCTTCTGCCGTTAAATTAGCAAAGTGCTGGTTAAAATTCACACATAACAATCTGTCAACCGACTGCTTGTTCAGTTGCACAAATTTATCACGTAATCGAGTTAATCGAGCTGGTGCATTGTGCTTGGCAAATAATTCTAATGGCTGCGGTTCAAACGTCATGACCACCGAAGGTAAACCCAATAATTGCGCCTTCTTGGATACTTGCTTCAAAACTTGCTGATGTCCTAAATGAACACCATCAAAGTTTCCGATGGTTAATACACAGCCATGATGCTGTGGCTTGATATTATGAATGCCGCGAATCAATTCCATTAGAAAATGCTTAAAACCTATAGTTCTCAATTAGCAAGGTGCGAAACCGACGGATTATATACTAATCACCATTAATCTGTCGCCGCTTTTAAGTCTTTTAAACGCACGCCAAGCACGGCTAGGCAAAGCAAATAACTGACCGCACCGATACTGATCAGCATCACCAATGATGTAGCCCTCTGTGTCAGACTCCACTCTAGCCACGTTGACATTTCTTCCAATTGCCAAACAATAACCACAACCATCGCACTGCTGGCCACCATTAAGCGAATAATAAAACCAATAGTTTTACGGGTGATCTGGTACACCCCTTGTACATGTAATCCTCGGTAAAGCAGTGCCATGTTGATAAAAGCAGATAATGACGTAGCTAACGCCAAACCAACATAACTTAAATGCCACGCTAAAAGCGCATTGAAGACCATATTAGAGATCATGGCGATAATGCCATAACGAACTGGCGTTTTGGTGTCTTGCCGAGAGTAGTACCCTGGAGCAAGCACTTTGATCAGCATAAAACTGATCAAGCCCAAACCAAATGCATAGAGTGACAACGCCGTTTGATTGACATCATTCGGGGTAAACTCACCTCGCATAAATAGCACCATAAGCATCGGTTTTGCCAACACAATCAGGCCTAACATCGCAGGAAAGCCGAGCAGACAAACCATACGAATACCCCAATCCATGGTTTGCGAAAATCCTTCGCTGTGGGCATCAACATGTTTACGGGATAATGCAGGCAAAATAACGGTAGCGATCGCAATACCAAATAAGCCTAACGGAAATTCTAGCAAACGGTCTGAATAGTAAAGCCAGCTGATGGAGCCCGTTTGTAAGAAGCTGGCAATGAAGGTGTCCAGCAATAAGTTAATTTGACTGACCGATACCCCAAAAAGAGCGGGCAACATCAAAGTGCGAATTTTCACAACCCCCGGTTCATTCCAGCCCCATTGAGGCCAAACCAATAAACCTGCTTTGAGCAAAAATGGAATTTGGAATAGAAACTGGACCAATCCCCCAAGAAGGACGCCAATCGCCAAGCCAATTTCCGGTTGCTGTAAGTGCGGCGACAAAAAACAAGCGCAACCGATGATCATCACATTCAAAAATACAGGGGTAAAAGAAGAGACGGCAAATTTGCCCAGGGTATTGAGAATCGCTCCTGATAAAGCAACAAAAGTGATGAACCATAAGTAAGGAAAAGTGATTTTTAATAATAAACTCGCAAGCTCAAACTTATGCGCATCAGGACCATCATTAAGCCAATCTAAAAACCAACCAGCCCCAAACAGTGCCGTGACCGCACCAGAGCATAAGATCCCCACAACAGTCACCAAAGTGACAATCACCCCCAATGTGCCAGATGCTTTAGCGATCAGCTCGCGTGTTTTATTGATATCTCCGGATGAATGGTATTCGGTCAGTACTGGAACAAACGCTTGAGAAAAAGCCCCTTCGGCAAATAGCCGACGTAAAAAGTTAGGAATTTTATTAGCAAAGAAAAAAACATCGGCACTCGCACCTGCCCCCATCAAATTCGCAACAACTACGTCACGAACTAGGCCCAACACACGAGAAATCAACGTCATAGCACTGACAATCAAGCCAGATTTGAGTAGGCGTTTGCTCACTATTACCTCGAAAAACAAGCCAAAACGTCATTATCCACAGCAACACATAAGGAATGTCAGTGCGAGATCAGATAAGTATTAGCATTGGAAAAAAAATACTGTTAGAATCCCCGCATCTTAACCGCGATGACCTTCCTATACCAAAATTTGTTTGGCCTAGAACGGTTTTTGCACAAATCATTTGACAATTGAGAGCAAATAAGGGATATTCCCCGCCCTTAAATTGTCACCGAACTAAGTTTTTGGGAGTTAGACCCTTGGCAAATAGTAAATCTGCTAAGAAGCGCGCTATCCAAGCTGAGAAACGTCGTCAGCATAATGCTAGCCGTCGTTCTATGATGCGCACTTACATGAAGAAAACCATCGCAGCTATCGCAGCTGGCGATAAAGAAGCTGCAACTGCTGCATTTGCTGCAGTTACACCAATCCTTGACCGTATGTCGACTAAAGGTCTTGTTCACAAGAACAAAGCTGCTCGCCATAAGTCTCGTTTCGCTGCAGCAATCAAAGCTCTATAATTTAGACTTGGTTCCACGCGAAAATAAAAACCGGCTAAGGCCGGTTTTTTTATATCTGCAATGTCAAGTAAAGTATTTACTCTAATTTTAATATAAAAAAATCCGAACTATGTTACTGAAACATAATTTCGGATTGTGTATTTTTCAAAACACTAGCGGCAGTATAAACCGTGTAACAACTCAATCATCGCCTTGATCTCATGGCTGCTGAGTGTGTAGTAAACCGTCTGAGCTTCTTTTCTTGTATCCACTAACCCATCTCTTCTTAACCAAGCAAGATGCTGCGAAAGTGCCGATTGACTCAATTCTAATTTCCCACATAGCTCACCAACCGACAGTTCTTGATTGTGTAATAAACACAATATTTGTAGGCGTCTTTCGTTAGCCATAGCCTTTAACAACACCACTGCTTTAGCGGAATTTTTTTCCATTTCTTGTAGGTTCATGAATAAGCTCCCTTGGAACAACTTCTTACATCAAACGCATCACAAGTTTGCATCTTCCTTAACCCAACAGGTTATGAGTTTATAAGTAAGGTTAGTACCTTTTTCTATGTAGTTTAATTGTTATACCGTTTATGACGGCAACCATTCAATAGAGCGTCAATAACGGCATCAGAAGGCGTATAACCAGTTTAGATTAGTATTACTTGGCAAGCGATAATTAATAATATTGCTAGATAATGAGATAATAATCTATTTATCGTTAGTAGTGAAAGCATCATACAAACAAATTATTAAAATCTGCATCGCAAACATTTTTCACTGCCGGATGTTGGATCATCCTCTCAGCAAAAATGACGTAGTACTCTTCTTTTAAATCATCAATCTGACCGATGAGTTGCAAAGGAAGATCATCACCAACTTCAGTCACATAGATTGAGGGCGCTAAAAAAATTGCATCATGATGATAACGCGCAAAAGCTTTCATCAATGCCGCATCATCAAACTCCCCCAGAATATTCGGCTTCAGGCCTTGACGGTCAAACCATTGCAATAGATTACGCCCCATCGCGGTTCGGCTTCCCGGTATCAACAACTTTCTCTGCTCTAAAATGGCGGGAAAAGAGACATTTTCAACATTGCCTGAACAAAAAAAACTCATGTGACTCTCACCCAGTTTTTTGCTGAACAGGCCCGGGCTTTGGCTGGAATCGACGGGATAATCAGAGAGAATCATATCCAATTTGTGTTGTGAAAGTTGCTCTAACAACATTTCATGGGTCGATTCAAAACAACGCAAGTGGATACTGCTATCGGCCGGGACCGTCGTCATCAGTATTTTACTGACAAGCCGTTTAGAGAGGGCATCCGCCACTCCTACATCAAACAGCAGATTAGAGCGCTGACTATAATTGACAATATCGAGCATCTCATAACTTAAGCCGAACATCCGGTCAGCATATTTAAAAACCAGTTGCCCAAGTTCTGTCGGTTCAATGCTACGACCATTACGCTTAGTAAGCTTACCATCCATGCGCTCTTCAAAAGCCTTAATTTGCCCAGTGACGGTTTGCGGAGTCAAGAAGAGTGCTTCTGCAGCTTTAGTGACCGATCCCTGCTTGCATACCATCCAGAAGTAGTAAAGATGATTGTAGTTGAGGTGAAACATGATAAGGACACTCAATTTTATCTGGTCGTTGTTTATAACAAACCCAAGCCAAATGAGCAATTAACTCGGAAAAACCGAACTTAAGAACGTTAGCTAATCTTAATACCGAGCAGTTAGAGTTCAAAAATGACAACTTCGTCATAAAATATCTAAAACTAGCGTCCATCGCTCTCCTCCTCCACGTTGTTAACGTCGCATAACATCATGA
>NZ_NDIO01000264.1:0-9918 GCF_002241085.1 Vibrio sp. V03_P4A6T147 | reverse complement strand
GACATGAAGCGTGGTTTTTTCAAAAAGAAAACGTTTGCTATTTGTTTTGTCAATTTAATGAGTGTTTGGTTTGTGTTTTGTGAATGAATTTGGCGAGGCGTAAATGTTAAAAAAAAGATCGATTTCTTGGTTTGACTCAGAAATCGATCGGGTTGGTTTTTGCTGTAAACCAATTTATTTCAACGTCGCTGCTTTCATGCTGGAAACGAAATGGCTGAGAGTCGTTAACATTTCATCTGGCTGAGTAAGTCGTTGTTCAATAATTTTCACCACTGCGGATCCCGATATTGCGCCAGCGGCACCGGCGGTGATGGCCTGTTTGACTTGCTCAGGTTCTGATATCCCAAACCCAAGCAATGCGGGTGGGGCATCAAATTGGTTCAGTCTTTCCAACAAGGCATGTACTGGCATATTGGCTTTTGTTTCTGCTCCTGTCACACCGGATCGAGACAGTAGATAAGTATAGCCACGGCCAAGTTTGGCGACCGCGGCTAGGGTCTCATCACTGGCGGTGGGTGGTGCGATGAAAATGGGTTGAATCCCGTATTTGTCTGCCGCCGCGACAAATTCACGGCTTTCATTAGTCGGAACATCGGCGATCAATACTGAATCTACACCCGCATTTTTACAGCGTTGGTAGAAGTTTTCGATGCCGCGTGAATAAACTAGGTTGGCATACATGAGTAGTCCGATAGGCAGGTCGGGATATTGCGCGCGAATTTTGGTTATTAACTCAAAGCAGATATCTGGAGTCGTCCCTGCATCCAGTGCACGAATATTAGCCCCTTGGATGGTTGGGCCATCAGCGAGCGGATCAGAGAAAGGGATACCGAGTTCTAATGCGTCTGCTCCTGCTTCCACTAGCGTTTGCATGATGTGCAGTGATTGCTCTGGATCTGGGTCCCCGATGGTCACAAATGGAACAAACGCACCTTGATTGTTGTCAGCTAAACGCTGAAATAGGGTTTGATAGCGATCCATTACAGCGCTCCTTTCTCTTCTAATAGTTTATGGACGGTGAAAATATCTTTATCGCCGCGACCGGATAGATTCACGACCAATAACTGCTCTTTTTCTGGCTCGGCATACGCCATCTTCACGGCGTAAGCAACCGCATGTGATGATTCCAGCGCGGGAATAATACCTTCGTTACGTGCGATCGATTGGAAAGCATCGAGTGCTTCATCATCGGTAATGCTTTCGTACTCAGCGCGGCCTGTCGCATAAAGATGAGCGTGCTGAGGGCCAACAGAAGGGAAATCAAGCCCAGCGGACACCGAGTAAGACTCTTCCACTTGCCCGTTTTCATCTTGCATCAAAGGTGATTTCATGCCGAAGAAAATACCTGTCTTGCCGTGCTTCAATGGCGCGCCATGCTGGTGGGTATGAATGCCTTTTCCTGCTGGCTCAATGCCAATCAAACGGACATTCTTTTCTTCAATAAAGTCAGCAAACATGCCAATCGCGTTCGAACCGCCGCCGACACAAGCAAGCACCGCATCTGGTAAACGACCTTCGCGAGCCAAAATTTGCAGTTTCGTTTCTTCGCCAATCATACGTTGAAATTCACGGACTATGGTTGGAAATGGGTGAGGCCCCGCTGCTGTACCTAATAAATAGTGGGTGGTTTCATAGGTGGCAGACCAGTCACGTAGCGCTTCATTGCACGCATCTTTAAGTGTTGCTGATCCTGAATGAACGGGGATCACTTCTGCGCCCATCAGCTTCATACGAAACACGTTGGGGCTTTGGCGTTCAACATCTTTTGCACCCATATAAACGCGACATTTTAGTCCCAGTAGTGCGCAGGCCAACGCCGTTGCAACACCATGTTGCCCTGCGCCTGTTTCGGCAATAATTTCATGTTTACCCATACGCTTAGCAAGCAGTGCCTGACCAAGTACTTGGTTGGTTTTGTGTGCGCCACCGTGCAATAAGTCTTCACGTTTTAAGTACAATTTGGTTTTTGTGCCTTTCGTGAGATTTCGCGTCAAAGTTAGCGCCGTTGGCCGACCTGCATACTCTTGTAGTAACGTCATGAATTCAGCACGAAATTCAGGATCTTCCTGCGCATCAATAAAAGCTTGTTCCAATTGGTCAAGCGCTGGTACTAAAATTTGTGGAACGTATTGACCACCGTATTCGCCAAAATAGGCATCGAGTTTTGCCATGATTCGTATCCTTAGTCTCTGTGTTACTGCTGAGTGATTCAGCGGTAATGAATCTGTTGTTATCCCTTGCTACTTGACCTTGCGGCTGGGTGAGTCACTCGCTTTTCAAGCCAATGGGAATCGATTTAGTGTTAGTACTGCCGAATAGCGTCGAACGCTAGGGTTAGCTTGTGTAAGTCTTTTTTTCCCGGTTCGCTCTCAACACCTGAATTAAGATCGAGCCCTAAACAACCGATGTTTGCTGCTTGCTGAGCATTTTCAGGGGATAAGCCACCCGCCAACATGACATCGTTTACCTCGGTTAGTAATTGCCAGTCAAACCGTTGGCCAGTGCCGCCAGATTGCGTTCCTACTTTGGCATCGAATAAGTGACGGTCAATGTGGCGCTCAAGCTTGGTTGGTAGGCAGTCGCTCACGCCATAAGCTTTCCAGATTTCAATCTGGCTAGGTAAGCGAGCTCTCAATTGGTCAACATAGGCTTGATCTTCTTCGCCATGCAGTTGCACCGCAAAGAGTTTTAACGTCGTAGCAATCTGCGTAATGGCTTCAATAGTGTGATTTTGAAACACGCCCACGTAGCGCAGCGGCGCGCCGCTCATCGTCAAACGTGCATTGTCCAAGTCGACATAGCGTTTGGATTGCGGCACAAAAATTAAGCCACCAAACACGGCTCCAGCTTGATAGGCTTTGGCCGCATCGTCAGCATGAGTTAAGCCGCACACTTTGTTTTCGCCGAGCGTCACTTTGCGTACCGCTAGCTCTAAATTTTCTTCGGCCATTAACGAGCTGCCGATTAAAAATCCATTGGCGTATTGTGAAAGTTCACGCACTTGTTGGTGAGTATAAATGCCAGACTCCGAGATGATCATGGTTCCTTCTGGGAGTAACGGTGCCAGCTGTTTAGTGCGATTTAGATCGGTTGAGAGATCGCGCAAGTTGCGGTTATTAATGCCAATAACTTTCGCTTGCAGGGCGACTGCCCGATGCAGCTCTTCCTCATTGCTCACTTCGGTTAAAATACCCATACCCAGTTGGTGAGCCACATTGGCTAGCGTTTGATAGTGTTGATCATCAAGGACGGACAGCATCAATAAAATGGCATCTGCACTGTAGTGACGAGCCAAATAAACCTGATAAACATCAACCATAAAGTCTTTGCAAATCACAGGTTGGCTTACTTGCGCGCGAACGCGTGGCAGAAATTCGAGGTTGCCTTGGAAATATTTTTCATCAGTCAAAACTGAAATGGCGTCTGCATATTGATGGTAAACCGAGGCGATATAATCCAAATCAAAATCTTGGCGAATGAGCCCTTTGGAAGGTGACGCTTTTTTACACTCCAAAATAAAAGCGGTTTTACCCGTGTTTAACGCATCATAAAACGAGCGATCCGATGCGGTTAATAAGTGTTCGAAGCTGCCCAATGGTTGCTGCGTTTTACGCTGCTCGACCCACTCATATTTGTCAGTGACGATTTTGGCCAATACTTTAGCCATTTGAGTATGCTGGGTTGAAATGTGGTCAGAAAGTTGCTCAGGCATGGGGCTTAACCTCTTTGTGCCAGTTGTTGGACAAGCTGATAGGCTTTGCCCGAGTTCATTACACTAATGGCCTGTTGTGTATTGGCTTTGAGATCTTCTTGGCCAAAAAGACGCAGCAGCAGCGCCACATTGACAGCGACGGCAGCCAGTTGCGCTGGCGTGCCTTTCCCAGTCAGCAGGTTGGTGATAATGGCGCGATTCTCCGCAGGCTCACCACCTTGAATGGCTTCGAGTGGGTAGCTTTCAACACCAAAATCTTTAGGTGTTAAGGTGTATTCGATGATGTGTCCATCACGAATTTCAGCCACTAAGGTTTCACCATGAATCGCCACTTCATCTAAACCACTGCCATGAACGACCGCTGCACGTTTCAGTCCCATTTGTAACATGGTTTGGGCAATAGGCAGAACCAGTTCTTTACTGTAAACACCCATCAGTTCAATGTTGGGGCGAGCAGGGTTAATCAGCGGTCCTAATATATTGAAGATAGTGCGCGTTTTCATGGTTTGGCGCACGGGCATCGCATGACGCACGCCACCATGATATTGCGGCGCAAATAGGAAAGCGACGCCCAAATCATCGATGGCTTGGCGAGTATTTTCAGCGCTCATCGCAAGGTTAATACCAAATGAATCCAGTAGATCAGAAGAGCCTGATTTGCTCGATACTCCACGATTACCATGTTTGGCAATTTTTACGCCACAGGCAGCAGCAACAAATGCTGCGGTGGTTGAAATATTAAAAGTATTTGAACCATCACCACCAGTACCGACTATGTCTGCAAAATCATAGTCTGGCCTTGGAAACGGGGCCGCGTTAGCCAATAATGCTTTGGCTGCGCCAGCAATTTCATCGGGTGTTTCACCTTTGATTTTCAGTGCCGTCAATACCGCCGCCATCAAAATAGAGTCGAGTTCACCACGGATGATGACATCAAACAGTTGCTGGCTTTCTGCTTGCGAGAGCGACTGCTGCGCGTAAAGTTTATTAATGATGTTTTCCATAAAATATCCCTATAAATCCGTTAGTGGGTGCTTTTTTCTAAAGCCCAATCGATCGCATTGGCAAGCAATGCTGCGCCATGAGTAGTCATGATGGACTCTGGATGAAATTGAAAGCCGCACACTTTATCTTGCTCTTGCACCACGGACATCACGAGCCCATCAACCTCAGCCGTGATGGTTAAACTATCTGGAACCTCAGTAGCCACGAGGGAATGATAACGAGCAATGGCTAGTGGTGACGGTAGCTGTTGGTAAATACGGTGATGTTGGTGTTCCATCATCGAGATTTTTCCATGAATAATTTCGCCAGCACCCGCGACAGTGCCGCCGTAAGCTTCAACAATCGCTTGGTGACCTAAACAGATGCCAATGATCGGCACTTTGCCCTTAAGGCGTTGGATTAATTGTGGCATGCATCCCGCGTCTGCGGGCGCGCCCGGTCCGGGGGAGAGTAGCAGCAGCGGTTCATCCAATTGAAAGACCGCTTGTTCAATGCTCTGTGCGGCGATGTTGTTGCGATAAACTGTCACCGTATGGCCGAGTGAGCGGAATTGATCAACAAGGTTGTAGGTAAAGGAATCAAAGTTATCGATAAAAATAATGTTGGCCATGTCTGCTACTCCTGATGCGCGGCTTGAATTGCAGAGATCACGGCTTGTGCTTTACCACGTGTCTCGTCGGCTTCCGATTGAGGGTCTGAATCATAAACGACCCCAGCGCCCGCTTGAACTTGCGCAATACCCTGTTCGACATAAGCCGAGCGGATCACAATGCAAGTATCTAAATCGCCTTCCCCGGTAAGATAGCCTACCGCGCCACCGTAACTGCCACGGCGGGCTTTTTCCACGTTACGGATAAGCTGCATGGCGCGAATCTTCGGCGCACCAGTGAGTGTGCCCATATTCATGCACGCTTGGTAAGCGTGCAGTGCATCGAGATCGCTTCGGAGTTGACCCACCACGCGAGAAACCAAATGCATAACGTGACTGTAGCGATCCACTTTCAATAAATCAGCGACGTGGCGCGTTCCTGCTTGTGCAATACGCGCGACATCGTTGCGCGCAAGGTCGACCAACATCATGTGTTCAGCGTTCTCTTTTTTGTCGCAACGTAGTTCAAGTTCAATGCGGCTATCTAAATCAAAATCAATTGAACCATCGGCGCGTTTACCACGGCGGCGAGTCCCTGCGATAGGGTAAATCTCAATCTGGTTGGTTTCGGTGGCGTATTTCAATGCGCTTTCAGGAGAAGCGCCAAACAGAGTAAAGCGTTCGTCTTGCATATAAAACATGTAAGGGCTTGGATTGCTCTCTTTCAGTTTTTTATAAGCAGCAAGTGGTGAAGGGCAAGGCAGGGTAAATCGGCGAGAAGGGACCACCTGAAAAACATCGCCTTTCACGACAAATTCTTTTAACGCTTGAACGGTCTTGCAAAACTCTTGGTCAGAAATATTCGTTGTCACGCTTACGTTAGCTACGGTTTTGGCTTGCGGTAGTAATTTGGGTGCGGCACATTGCTGCGCGATCTCTTGTAAACGAGTAATTAATGTTTCGCGCATTGTTGGCGTGGGGTTAAAAACACTGGCTTGCAACTGACAATGCTCAGTTTTATGGTCAATCACTAACAAGGTTTCCGCGATATAAAAAACGTAGTCTGGACACTGATTAGTCGTATCGGCATTTCCTAGCGGTTCGAAGTTGGCCACCAAATCGTAGGCAAATAAACCGCCTAGAAAGAGGGCATGTTTATCGTGATGACGAAGATCGAAACTGTGCTGCACGAGACGTAGTGCATCAAAAGAAGAGGCTTCGCGTAGGCGAGAATCTTCGTCTAGCGTGTCGCATGGTGCTTGAAATTGAAGTGTTAAGGTATTTTGTTGTAACTGATGTTCAATATCCGTTTTAATATTACGCTGTAGATGTTCGATGAGCTGTTGACCATTGTCTGTCAATGCGTGAAAAGTGACAACGTGACCAAAGCAAGTGATGCGCACGGCAGCATCAACCAATAATAGACTTTTGAGATCCTGTTTTGAGTCGATCTCGGCGGATTCTAATAGCAAACAATCTGTTTTTGACTCACATAGCGTATGAAATAGACGTGTTGGATCTTGGGTATAAGGCACGGACATATTGATTACGTCAATTTGGCCTAAGCTTTTAATTTCAATGGTCTTATTCACAAGACCTCCTTGATGAATTTTAATGTTCCTGTCGTCCATACTCGCATAATCTTCTTAGAGACCCAATCTTCACTTTGGGGGTTTCGCTGTTTTATTGCGCAATGTAATGTGAGCTATTCGACAAAATAAAAAGCCCGCTCATTGAGGCGGGCTTTGTGAATTCGTGTTCTATTTTAAAAGTACACGGTTGCCCACCAAGAACTTGTCCAAGTGTGCCACCAATTGAGCTCAGATGAAGCTGCGCTTAAATTGTGATTATGGTTTTGGTTAAATTCTTGTAACATGGTCAACCTCAAATACGTGCCTTGCATTTGCGTACTAGTTAACTAGTGCGAGAGTAAAAAGTCAAGCCTAAAAGATGGCCAAAATAAAATTATGAGAATTGATCTACATAGCCACACCACTTCTTCAGATGGCAGGTTATCGCCGCAAGCGTTAATCGATAGGGCGCTAAGCTTTGATATTGAGGTATTGGCGATCACTGATCACGATACGACTGATGCATTAACTATTGCTCATGACTATATTAATCAGCAACAATTACCCATCACCTTGATCGATGGCATCGAGATTTCCACGGTTTGGCAAAATAAAGATATTCATATTGTTGGGCTCAACATCGACTCAAACGCTCAAGCTCTGCAGCAGTTAATTGAGCAGCAAAAGGCACATCGTGTGCAGCGCGCACAATTGATTGCACAACGATTGCAAAAAGTGACACGTGAAGGGGTGTTAGAAGAGGTGCAAGCCATCGCCGGAGAAGCACCGATTACTCGTGCGCATTTCGCAAAATGGCTGGTTGAACAGGGTTTTGCGAAGAACATGCAGCAGGTGTTCAAAAAGTTTCTCACCCGCGATAATCCCGGGTATGTACCACCCAGTTGGTGCTCGATGACCGATGCCGTTGAAGCAATACACGCCGCTGGTGGCCAAGCGGTATTAGCGCATCCTGGACGATATGACTTGACGACCAAGTGGCTCAAGCGCTTAATAACGGCGTTTGTAGAAGCGGGTGGTGACGCTATGGAAGTGGCACAGCCACAACAAGCGCCACAAGAAAGACGTAATTTGGCTGATTATGCCATACAATACAATCTATTAGCTTCTCAAGGCAGTGACTTTCATTACCCCTCACCTTGGATGGAACTGGGGCGAAATCTTTGGTTGCCTTCTGGCGTCGATCCTGTCTGGAAAGATTGGGGTTTAAGCCCTGTAGATAGACTCAATAATGAGGAATTACAATGAGCCAGTTTTTTTACGTTCATCCAGAAAACCCGCAGACTCGCTTGATTACTCAAGCGGTTGCCATTATCCGCAATGGCGGAGTTGTTGTGTACCCAACGGATTCTGGTTATGCACTAGGCTGCCAACTAGAAAATAAACAAGCATTAGAGCGTATTTGCCAAATTCGCCGCCTTGATGATAAGCATAATTTTACCTTGCTGTGCCGTGATTTGTCAGAGCTCTCTTTTTATGCGCGTGTGGATAATACCGCTTTTCGCTTGCTCAAGAATAATACACCTGGCCCTTATACCTTTATTTTTAAAGGGACCAAAGAAGTGCCACGTCGGTTGATGAATGCGAAGCGTAAGACGATCGGTATCCGCGTGCCTAATAACCGTATTGCACTTGATTTACTTGAAGCGTTAGGTGAACCGCTAATGTCCACTTCACTTATTTTGCCCGGCAACACCCATACAGAATCGGATCCAGAAGAGATTCGGGATCGCCTTGAGCATGCCGTGGATGTCATTTTAAACGGGGGTTATTTAGGTGAACAGCCGACGACAGTGATTGATTTCAGTGAAGATGATATGGTGGTTGCTCGCGTGGGAGCGGGCGATCCAACACCTTTTGAATAGCTTTTGAGTAGGCCATCAAAACGAGTGCTTTTTGGCGTAGAATTTGAGATACTATGCGGCCGCGATTTTGGGGTCGCATTTTTTCATTCGACGTCTGTGAAGACGACACATAGGTAGATAAATGAGCGAAAAGTTACAAAAAGTTTTAGCACGAGCTGGTCATGGTTCTCGTCGTGAGTTAGAAGCTTTGATTAGAGCAGGACGTGTCAGTGTTAATGGCAAGGTAGCTATGTTGGGCGAGCGTCTAGAAGATGATAACGCAGTTGTGCGTATTGATGGACATGCTGTTTCCGTTAAAGCGCCAGAAGAGGTTATTTGTCGAGTGCTTGCCTACTACAAACCGGAAGGTGAGCTTTGTACCCGTCATGATCCAGAAGGTCGTCGGACGGTATTTGATCGTCTACCTAAAATTCGTGGTTCGCGTTGGATTTCAGTTGGCCGCTTAGATGCCAACACCTCAGGCTTACTTCTCTTTACTACCGATGGTGAATTGGCGAATCGCCTTATGCACCCAAGCCGTCAAGTAGAACGCGAATATTTAGTGCGTGTTTTCGGCGAAGTGAACGAGCAGAAAGTGCGTAACCTCGTTAAAGGGGTTGAGCTAGAAGATGGCTTGGCACGCTTTGAAGATATCGTTTACGCTGGTGGTGAAGGTATGAACCATACTTTCTACGTCGCGATTAACGAAGGCCGTAATCGTGAAGTTCGTCGTCTTTGGGAATCTCAAGATACCACAGTGAGCCGTTTGAAACGCGTTCGTTATGGCGAGATCTATTTGGACAAAAAACTGCCACGCGGCGGTTGGATGGAACTGGATCTTAAAGATGTAAACTATTTACGTGAATTGGTTGAACTGCGTCCTGAAAAAGAGACGATGCTAGATTTGAGCAAAGACAACACTTCACGTACTCGTGAGCGTGCGCGTAGCCAAAAAATTCGCCGTGCCGTTAAGCGCCATGAAGAGCGCGTAACGACGACGGGCAAGCCTAAAAGTCGTACGACCAATGGTACAACGACGAATGGTAAGAAAACTAACGGTACGACAACCAATGGCACAACTACTGGCCGTCGCAAGCCTGCTTCAAGTACCCGTAACAGTGGTGCCGATGGTAGCCGCGGCACTGGTCGGCCTCAAACTGGTAAAGCGAAAGCGCCACG
>NZ_NDIO01000094.1:0-28387 GCF_002241085.1 Vibrio sp. V03_P4A6T147 | reverse complement strand
CAATTTGCTTTTCGATGCATTGAGCCAATATTTTGTCCAATGAATCTAAAAATAGTTCTTCTTGGTTGTCTTCAACAAGTGGAATTTCCCAACTTGCGAGGCGAGACAGAAGGGTCTCGTTTTTATTTCCGCGCCAGTGTTCAAGCAATTGGCCTGTAGTAATATTGGGGTACGCTTGACAATTCTCAAGTACCTCAATTAATAAACTTAAACCGGGTATGGGCAAGGATTGAACGCTGGAAATATCAGGTACCATTTCAGCATAGCTTGGATTTTGAATAAGCAAAGCGATCACTTCACGCATCGGTGTGCGTTTGAGTTCTTTGTGTGGCTGTGAGCGGTGTTTGTCTGATTCTGGCAGTGATGGCTTTTTATAAATCCCAGTTTTTTGCCCTAATATTTTGAGCAATTGCGCTTGTAGAGATGTGTCTGGCACTTTATTAATCAGTGGTAGTGCCAGCGCCTCAAGCGCCGCTTTCCCTTCGTTATTACCGACATCAACTTGTGACAGTAGGTTGGTAAATAGGTATTTGGATAAGGGTTCAGCATCTTGCACTAACTGTTCAAAGGCCGCTTTTCCATGGGTTCTGATGTAGCTATCTGGGTCTTCACCGTCAGGTAAAAACAGGAATTTAAGAATATTGCCACTTTTGAGATAACTCAACGCATTTTCCAGTGCGCGCCACGCCGCTTCTCGTCCTGCTCGGTCACCATCATAGCAACAGACCACCGTATTGGTTTGGCGAAAAAGCAGTTGCAGGTGATCGCCAGTAGTTGAGGTTCCTAGCGAAGCAACCGAGTAGTCCACTCCATATTGCGCCAGTGCCACCACATCCATATAACCTTCAACCACTAATATTTGCGGGGGTTCACGATAGGCTTGCATGACATCGTATAGGCCATACAGCTCTTTACCTTTATGGAAAATGGGGGTTTCTGGGGAGTTCAGGTATTTTGGCGTTCCATCACCCGTAACGCGTCCACCAAAGCCGATCACTCGTCCGCGGCGGTCGCGAATGGGAAACATAATACGTCCACGAAAACGATCGTAGCGGTTGCCTTTGTCATTTTCGATCAACATGCCGCCAGTGACGAGCATCTCTTGGCTTTCTTGTTGTTGACCGAAGTTTTTGCGCACTAAATCCCATTCGTCAGCGATATAGCCAATACCAAATTTCTGCACGATTTCGCCAGAAAGACCGCGATCTTTTAGGTACTCGATGGCATGACGATTACCCGGAACTTTGAGTTGGTTGCGGTAAAACTGCGCAATGCTGCCCATTAAGTCATAAAGGGTGCGTTTTTCTTCACTATTGGCTTTAGGGGCTGATGAGAAATGGCCACTAGAGCGTTGCTCTCGGGGAACTTCTAGCCCCACAAAAGAAGCCAATTCTTCGATGGCCTCGACGAATTCAAGGCGTTCATATTCCATCATGAAGTCGATGGCGTTGCCATGCACGCCACAACCAAAGCAGTGATAGAACTGTTTTTCTTGGCTTACACTAAATGAGGGCGTTTTTTCATTATGGAATGGGCAGCAAGCACCGTAGTTCTTACCTTTTTTCTTAAGTTTCACACGTGCGTCTATGATGTCGACAATATCAAGTCGAGCAAGGAGATCATCAATAAAACTGCGAGGGATGTGTCCTGCCATAAAACCTAAAAGAAAAGATTAAAACGAATGATTAGATACAAACAAGCCGTGCGCTCCAGAGGATAGCACGGCTTGATGCAATTTGATGCGGGCATTTAAGCGAGTTTAGTTCGAACTAATCCGCTGACTTTACCCATATCTGCACGCCCTTGAATTTGCGGTTTCAAGACAGCCATCACTTTCCCCATGTCTTGCATGCCAGCAGCAGCGGACTGGGTGATCGCATCATCAATTAATGTGCTCACTTCATCATCGCTCAACGGCTTAGGCATAAATGCCTCAAGGATAGTGATTTCTGCTTGCTCTGCATCTGCGAGATCTTGACGATTGGCAGCTTCATATTGAGCGACAGAGTCGCGACGCTGTTTAACCATTTTTACCATCACAGCAAGAATATCGTCGTCGTTCAGAGTGATCTGCTCGTCGACTTCTCGTTGTTTGATCGCGGATAAGGCTAAACGAATAGTGCCAAGGCGTACTTTATCCTTGGCTTTCATCGCTAATTTTTGCTCTTCTTTGAGGATATCAATTAGAGCCATAACTCTCGTTCCTTAATGGAAAAAGGTTATTAGTACAGGCGAACGCGACGTGCGTTTTCGCGAGCTAGCTTCTTAGCGTGACGCTTTTGAGCTGCTGCTTTAGCGCGTTTGCGAACGGTAGTTGGTTTTTCATAGTGCTCACGACGACGCACTTCAGAAAGGATACCTGCTTTTTCGCAAGAGCGCTTGAAACGACGTAATGCAACATCGAACGGTTCGTTTTCACGTACTTTAACTATTGGCATATGCCTTTCACCTCAGGGGTTATTCGTTAACGCTGATATTTTGAGGCTTAAACCACAAGATTTCTTGTCTGTTTGCTCGGTTATCAGCTTGATCAAAAATGGTGCGGAATTTTAATCCGATCGCAATAGCTTTGTAAAGCACTTTGTCGATTATAGTCTGTACAAAATTTGTTTACGGAGCCAAGGCGGGGTAACATGGCGGCCATTTCCAATTGTTGATGAAAGCGTGCTGAGAAAATTATGCGCATTATTGGTATTGAAACCTCGTGTGACGAGACTGGCATCGCCATTTATGACGAAGAGAAAGGCTTACTTTCTCATCAATTGTACAGCCAAGTAAAACTGCACGCCGATTACGGCGGTGTGGTGCCGGAGCTTGCTTCTAGAGACCATGTTAAAAAGACCATTCCACTGATAAAAGCAGCGATGGCTGAAGCGAATTTGACGCCTGCGGATATTGATGGCGTGGCTTACACCGCAGGTCCTGGTTTAGTGGGTGCGCTGCTTGTTGGCGCGACGATTGGCCGTAGTTTGGCTTATGCGTGGAATGTGCCAGCGGTGCCTGTTCACCATATGGAAGGGCACCTTTTAGCTCCGATGCTTGAAGATAATCCGCCTCCGTTTCCGTTTGTGGCCGTACTGGTTTCCGGTGGTCATTCCATGATGGTAGAGGTGAAAGGGATTGGTGAATATAAGATCCTCGGAGAGTCTATTGATGACGCGGCCGGTGAGGCGTTTGATAAAACCGCGAAGCTGATGGGACTTGATTATCCCGGGGGTCCATTGTTGGCTCGTTTGGCTGAAAAAGGAACGCCAGGGCGTTTTAAGTTTCCGCGTCCGATGACGGATCGACCAGGGTTAGACATGAGTTTCTCTGGTTTAAAAACATTTACAGCCAATACGATTGCAGCTAATGAGAATGATGATCAGACCCGAGCGGATATTGCGTATGCCTTTCAAGAGGCGGTGTGTGGCACTTTAGTGATTAAGTGCAAGCGAGCCCTTGAGCAAACTGGCATGAAACGTATTGTTATTGCCGGTGGCGTGAGTGCCAATAAGCAGTTACGCGTAGAGCTTGGCGTACTGGCGAAAAAAATTGGTGGCGAAGTGTATTACCCGCGTACTGAGTTTTGTACCGACAACGGTGCAATGATTGCTTATGCGGGCATGCAGCGTTTAAAAAATGGTGAAACAGTCGATTTAGCGGTGCAGGCAACACCTCGCTGGCCGATTGATCAACTTAAACCCATTATTTAGCGGGTGTCGCAACGGTCTCTTTTTAGAGGCCGTTTTGTTCTTTGGTACTTCCGTTTCTGTGGCGTTCTGTATTGATTTTAATTAGCCATTGCTTAAATTCTGCTCTGAGCTGTTATCGCTCATATCAATGCTACAATGCCAACCTACTTTATTAATATTGGATTCACAATGAAGACATTTGTTATTGATGATTGCCAGATGCGTTATTTGGATCAAGGGCAAGGTGAAGTGCTTGTTTTCGGTCACAGCTATCTGTGGGATAGCGCAATGTGGGCACCTCAGGTGGAAGCGTTGAGTCAACACTACCGCTGTATCGTGCCTGATTTATGGGCACATGGTCAGTCAGATTTTGCACCGTCATCCATGAACACACTGAAAGATTATGCTCAGCATATTTTGGCTTTGATGGACCACTTATCGATTGAGCAGTTTTCTATCATTGGTCTTTCTGTAGGTGGAATGTGGGGGGCTGAGTTAGCCGTTCTTGCGCCTGCGCGCGTGAAATCATTAGTGATGATGGATACCTTTGTTGGTCTAGAGCCTGAAGTCAGCCATGCAAAATATTTTGCCATGCTCGATGCGATTGCGGCGATGCAGCAAGTGCCATCACCGATTGTTGATGCAGTTGTACCGATGTTTTTTGCAAAAGATGGCGAGCAGCAATCTCCGGCATTAGTGGCTGGATTCAAGCAACATTTATCGGCGCTTACTGGTCAACAAGCGGTGGAAGTGGCTCGGTTGGGGAAAATGATCTTCGGTCGTCGTGACATGATTGAAGAGGTGGAGCAATTGAGGTTGCCAGTGTTGATTGCAGCTGGCGCTGAAGATATGCCTCGTCCGCCTCTTGAGGCTTACTTAATGAATGATGTCATTCACGGCAGTGAGTTAGAGGTTATTGCTAATGCTGGACATATCAGTAACTTAGAGCAACCTGAATACGTTACCGCCATGTTGACCCGTTTCTTGAAAAAAGCGCTTAGCTAGTCTTCCCTTATTAGCGGGTCATGCTTAATCAAAAAAGGCTTCGTAAGAGGCCTTTTGCTTATTCGTCATTGACGTTCTTTGATAGCGGGTTTATCCATCATCCAAGCTAGCTCAAGAACCAAGCGTTTTTTTCTCACCCACTTTCGGTTCTGTGCCAGCAAATAACCGTTTAATATTTTGGTGATGACGAAACACGATAAGGCAGCACAGCATTGCTACCGGTAAGGTATATTGCGGTTTGATCAACCAAGTGTAGAACGGAGCGAGCAGCACGGTAACCAAAGCCGCTAAGGATGAATAGCGAAATAAAAATGCAATGCTGATCCAAGTCAATATGATAAGTGCGGTGAGATCTAAACCGATCGGTGCGATGGCTCCCAGTGCTGTTGCAACACCTTTTCCGCCTTTAAAATGAAAGAAAATAGGATACATATGGCCAAGGCAAGCGGCGATGGCGACTAGGCCTAACAAAATGGGGTCAATCCCCAAATAGTAGCTGCCCCATACGGGAATAGTACCTTTGAGCATGTCACACAGCAGTACCGCGATGGCGGCTTTTTTTCCACCAATGCGTAATACGTTAGTTGCACCGGGGTTATTTGAGCCCATATTGCGAGGATCGGGCAGGCGTAATAAACGGCAGATCAACACCGCACTTGAGATCGAACCCAGTAAATAGGCAGAAATGATCATTATCAGTGCGAGTGGTGTCATAAGTACCTCTGCAGTGGAAATGCCCTAAAGCAAGTTCACAAGCCATTGTTAACCATGATGAAAAGCAAAAAAATGTTTTGGATTTCGCATCTCGACTCAGTTTGGGTATATGATATCGCGATTAGGCAAAATAGTACGATTTTTTACGTAATTAGGGTATCCGACCTCTAGAGGAAGAGACGCAAAAATGGACAAAGTCTTTATTGAGCAGCTGACGGTAATCACGACTATTGGCGTGTATGATTGGGAACAAGAGATTAAGCAGAAGTTGGTGCTCGACATCGAAATGGCGCACGACAATCAACCCGCAGGTAAAAGTGATGATGTGAGCGATGCATTAGACTACGCACAAGTGAGTCAAGCGGTGATCGCACATATTGAAAATGGTCGCTTTTTATTGGTAGAGCGTGTTGCAGAAGAAGTAGCAGAGCTTCTGATGCAGCGTTTTTCCGTTCCTTGGGTTAAAATTCGCTTAGCAAAGCCCGGCGCGGTAGCACAGGCATCCAGTGTTGGCGTTATCATTGAACGAGGCCATGCATGACGACGGTCTATGTTGGCGTCGGTTCTAATATTGAAAGACGCAAACATATCGAAGCGGCCATCGAGGAATTGTCGACCATCGGAAATCATCTACAGATCTCGACCATTTACGAATGTGCATCGGTTGGTTTCAATAGTGCGGCTTTTTATAATTTAGTCGTTGCGCTGGAAACAAGGCTTTCGTTGAGTGATTTCGTGGCGCAACTTCGAGCGATTGAATCTCGATGGGGGCGCGACCCGCAGGCGAAAAAATTTCAAGATCGCACCTTAGATCTCGATATCATCTTGTTTGGTGAAGACATTTCAGCGCAAGATCCTGAACTGCCACGCAGTGATATCTTTAAATATCCATTTGTCATACAACCACTTTACGATTTGTCACCGGAACGGATCGTTCCCAATGATGGTCGTAGTGTGCGTCAAATATGGCAACAGGCGATCAACTTAGAATCGCTCACCCCTGTCAAACTTTGGTTCGACATTAATTAATAAGAGTCAGTAATGAGTTATTTAGAAGCGTTTTTTTTGGCTTTGATTCAAGGCTTAACCGAATTTTTACCTATCTCCAGCTCCGCCCATTTAATTTTGCCTTCAGCCATTTTAGGCTGGGAAGATCAAGGTCTTGCCTTTGATGTGGCGGTGCATGTCGGCACATTAGCTGCCGTGGTTATCTATTTTAGGAAAGAAGTCGTGACTTTACTGCGCGCTTTTTTTGCCTCGATTTTTAAAGGCGAGCGCAGTAAAGAATCGAAACTGGCATGGATGATCGTACTAGCAACCATTCCTGCCTGTATTTTCGGCTTTTTTATGAAAGATATTGTTGAACTCTACCTACGCAGTGCTTGGGTGATAGCAACCACCACTATTATTTTTGGTCTATTACTGTGGTATGTCGATAAAAACGCTCCATTAGCGGATGATGAATACCAAGCCGATTGGAAAAAATCGCTGATGATTGGTTTGGCACAAGCGGTTGCGGTTATCCCCGGTACCTCTCGCTCAGGAGCGACCATCACTGCGGCGTTGTATCTTGGTTTTACTCGTGAAGCGGCCGCGCGTTTTTCTTTCTTGATGTCGATTCCTATCATTGTTTTGGCGGGTGGCTATTTAGGGTTAAAGCTGGTGACCAGTGGCGAACCTGTGCATTTTGGTTTCTTAATGACGGGTATCCTGACCTCCTTTATCAGTGCTTATATTTGTATCCATTTCTTCTTAAAACTGATTTCTAAAATGGGTATGACTCCGTTTGTCATTTACCGTTTAATTCTGGGTGGCGGCTTATTTGCGTTCCTAATGATGAGTTAAATAAAGGCTTGTGGTATAAATAGCCATCATTTTCGTGCTGTGTTAGAGCGTCACTTTTTTTAAACAGCACGCTTTGTTTATCGTTTACGTTCTCTTTCATAGTGAGCGTTTTGAATGGTTATAGATGTGATGCGACTTTTTGCGGTGACATTGGCGTTATTATTCGGTTTATTACAGTACGATTTGTGGCTCGGTAAAAATGGCATTGCTGATTATCGAACCATTGTCGATGAAATTGACGTGCAGCAACAAGTAAACGAAAACCTAACGCTACGAAATTCGGAAATGTTCGTCGAAATTGATGATTTACGACAAGGATTGGACGCGATTGAAGAGCGAGCGCGTCATGAATTAGGAATGATAAAAGAAGGTGAAACTTTCTATCGATTGGTCGGTGAGGATAGTCAATAAATGCCGCACAGTACGCTTTCTCTTACCGCGATTGTACCGGCTGCTGGTGTCGGCAGCCGAATGCAAGCAGATCGTCCGAAACAGTATTTAACCATACACAACAAAACCGTTCTCGAACACACAATAGCGACGCTGCTCGCGCACCCTAATATTGATCGCGTTGTTGTCGCCGTCAGTGACGATGATCCTTACTATTTTGCTCTGCCATTAGCCACTAACCCCAATGTTATTCGTGTCAGCGGTGGTCAAGAGCGAGCCGACTCGGTGCTCTCGGCGCTGCAATATGTTTTAGCTAATTCCCTAGGTGAATGGGTTCTCGTGCATGATGCAGCGCGGCCTTGTCTTACTTTTGCAGATATTGACCGATTGATTACGACGGCTAAAGAGCATCCAGTAGGTGCGATTTTAGCTGCACCCGTTCGAGATACAATGAAGCGTGCTGATGGCGAAAACAACATTGATCATACCGTTGATCGCGTCGCATTATGGCATGCACTCACCCCACAGATGTTTAGAGCCAAGCCGCTTTTTGAGGCTTTGTCGGATGCGTTAGATCAGCAAGTCATCATCACCGATGAAGCATCCGCAATGGAGTGGCAAGGGTTACATCCAGCGTTGGTCGCTGGGCGAGCGGATAATCTCAAAATTACGCAACCCGAAGATCTCGCTTTAGCTGAGTTTTATTTAGGTCGTACTTCTTCACTAGCCGCAATAGGAAATAACCATGATTAGAATTGGCCACGGTTTTGATGTTCATAAATTTGGCGGTGAAGGCCCAGTCATCATTGGGGGAATTGCCGTTCCTTATGAGCAAGGCTTAATTGCTCATTCCGATGGTGATGTCGCCTTGCATGCTTTAAGTGATGCGCTGCTTGGCGCGATTGCCGCAGGTGATATTGGCCGCCATTTCCCCGATACCGATGATAAATGGAAAGGGGCAGATAGCCGTGAATTATTGAAAGATGTCTATCGCCGTGTGAAAGCGCAAGGCTACCGTTTAGGAAATGCCGACGTCACCATTATCGCGCAAGCGCCGAAGATGGCGCCGTATATTGAAGCGATGTGCGCTGCCATTGCGCAAGATCTTGAAACGACGCTAGATAATATTAACGTCAAAGCAACCACAACCGAGCGCCTTGGTTTCACTGGGCGCAAAGAAGGTATTGCTTGCGAAGCGGTTGTCTTATTGATCAAATGTACTACAGATTAAATGCACGGTTGATCAAAGCATAATATCGCCTTAATAAAACGACCCAAATTGAAGAGGTAATGGCAATTCACTTGCCTCTCCTTCTATGTGAAAACACGTTATTGATGGACTACCGCCAACGAATGGCACGCTCAGTAACGCGCAATAGCGGCTCATGCGTCGCTGTTTTTATTATTACCGCCAACTCGCGTCAGCGACGGATGAAAACATGTCAGATATATTATCTTCATTGGCTTACCTTTGTGGTAAACCAGCCGCTAAAGCCAAAATAAAAGCCAAGCCAGAGCACTTTAAAGTGATTGAAGACTTAGGATTCGAACTGGCAGGAAGTGGTGAACACTTAATGGTTCATATTCGTAAAACTGGTGAAAATACCAGTTTTGTGGTCAATGAATTGGCTAAAGCATGTGGTGTGAAATCAAAAGATGTGAGTTGGGCTGGTCTGAAAGATCGTCATGCGGTTACGCAGCAGTGGCTCAGTGTACATTTACCAAAAGGTGAGACGCCAGATTTCACCGAGTTTTTGGCTCAATATCCGAGCATCGAAATTCTGGAAATTACGCGTCACAATAAAAAGTTGCGCCCCGGAGATTTAGCCGGCAATCATTTTGAAATTACGCTTTCTGAAGTCACCGACACCGCCGAAGTCGTGACGCGATTAGAGCACATCGCCACGCACGGTGTGCCTAATTATTTTGGTAGCCAACGTTTTGGCAATCACGGCAATAACCTCAGTGAGGCGCGTCGCTGGGGAAAAGAGAACGTGCGTTCACGTAACCAAAATCAGCGCAGTTTGTATCTTTCGGCGGCTCGTTCGTGGATTTTCAACCAAATTGTCTCTGCCCGTATCGAGCAAGATAAGTTACACCAATTTATCGAAGGAGATATCGCACTTGAGGGGGATCAAACGACCTTAGTCACCTTGGCGAATCTTACCGATCTCAATAACAAACTGGCATTGAATGAAGTGCAAATAAGTGCTGCTTTGGCGGGCGATAATGCACTACCGACGCAAGGCGAGGCTTTAGATTTAGAACAAGTTCACCTCGATGCTGAACCTGACTTGATGGCACTGATCCGCAGCAATCGTATGCGTCATGAGCGCCGGGCGGTGATGCTTAAGCCTCAGAATCTTTCTTGGACAGTTGAACAAGACAATGTGACGTTACGTTTTGATTTAGATGCAGGAAGTTTTGCTACCTCAGTCATTCGCGAATTGGTTGAAGAGATAGCGGTTGAACGCGAGTTCTAAGGAAAAAACTCGATGAAGATTTTATTAAGCAATGATGATGGTGTATACGCGCAAGGTTTAAATACCCTAGCACGCGCGCTGGCGGATCTCGCCGAGATCGTGATTGTCGCGCCGGATCGTAATCGGTCAGGAGCCTCCAATTCGCTGACATTAGAGCAGCCGCTTCGTGTGGATCTCATTGCACCCAATACCTATTCAGTGCAAGGCACACCAACCGATTGTGTGCATTTTGCACTCAATGAACTGCTCAAAGATGATCTGCCTGATTTGGTGCTGACAGGCATCAATCATGGTGCGAATTTGGGCGATGACGTGCTCTATTCGGGCACGGTTGCGGCGGCGATGGAAGGGCACTTTCTTGGGGTGCAAGCGATCGCGTTTTCATTGGTCGGGACGGCTAATTTTACTACGGCAGCGCAGATAGCGCGCCAGTTGGTCGAACAGCATCTCAATGCCCCGATCCCAACCAATCGATTATTGAATGTGAACGTACCAGATCGTCCATTTGAGGAGTTAACGGGTATTCAAGTGACGCGTTTAGGTGCTCGCCATCACGCAGAAAGTATGATTAAGCAGAAAGATCCTCGTGGGCATGATATTTATTGGTTAGGTCCTCCGGGTAAAGAGCAAGATGCAGGGCAAGGGACTGATTTCTATGCGATTGAGCATGGCTATGTCTCCTTGACGCCGTTGCAGGTTGATCTCACGGCTCATGAGTCACTGCCAAGTATGGATAACTGGTTGAAGGAAAAAGGGTAATGGCCAATCCACATGCCGACAGATTAATTGAATTTCTGATCGCGAATGGTATCCAAGATCAAACCGTTTTGGATGCCATTCATTGTTTGCCAAGAGAAAGCTTTGTTTCTCAGGCGATGATGCATCAAGCCTATGACAACAATGCCTTGCCGATAGGCCAAGGACAAACGATTTCACAACCTTACATTGTGGCAAAAATGACGCAGCTTTTAGAACTTGAGCCGCAGAGTAAGGTCTTAGAAATTGGCACAGGATCGGGTTATCAAACCGCTGTGCTTGCCCAGTTGGTTGAGCACGTGTATTCGATTGAACGGATCAAGTCATTACAGTGGGACGCGAAGCGTCGTTTAAAGCAACTTGATATTTATAACGTCTCCACTAAGCATGGTGATGGCTGGTTGGGCTGGGATGCTAAAGCTCCTTTTGATGCGATCATTGTTACGGCAGCGGCCGAATTTGTCCCAAATGCGCTGCTTGATCAGCTTGCGGAAGGTGGCCGTTTAGTGATCCCTGTCGGCAGTAGTGAGCAACAGTTGTTGAAAATAGTTCGCCAAGGCGATGATTTTATTTCTAACACCATTGAGATGGTGCGTTTTGTTCCTTTAGTTGCCGGTGATTTAGCTTAGTGATGATGAGTAACCTAAGAAACAGAGTAATAATGGTGCTAATGAGTAGCGTCCTTATCGGATGTGCTGCTCATACTCCTGCACCCGTTTCTGGGCTCAATAAAGACTATAATGCCATTCCTCGTGGTAGTTATCGCGGCAGTTTTTACGAAGTGCAAAAAGGCGATACGCTCTATTTTATATCTTACGTCACAGATAAAAATGTAAACGACTTGATCCGTTTCAATAATTTAAAAAAACCTTACACCATTCATCCCGGTCAAAAACTCAAATTATGGATCCCCAATTACACGCCTCCTGCTTATGGTGTAACAGAAGTCATTGTGGCTGCAACCCCTTCGAGCACAATGGCTGGCTTAGTTTCCCCCCCAATGGTTGTAGACGGAGTGAGTAAAAACTCTAATCAAAATAGTGGATCTAATGCCGCAAGTTCTTCGACCAAAGTCGCAAAGAAAGATCCTCCTAAGGTAGTTGAACAATCGAAATCAAAAGAGTATGTTGATTCAAAAGGTAAGCAAAATGTTAATGCTAATGTAACCTTTGCTAAACCAAAAGATGATAAAGTTTCAAAATGGTTATGGCCGACACAAGGGAGAATAATTAAAAACTTTTCAGCAGGCGATCAAGGAAATAAAGGGATCGATATCGCAGGACAGCGTGGTCAATCCATTTTATCAACTGCTGCAGGAACCGTTGTCTATTCGGGAAATGCATTAAGAGGTTACGGCAATCTTGTGATTGTTAAACATAATGATAACTACCTCAGTGCTTATGCTCATAACGATCGGTTACTGGTAAAAGAAGGACAAAGTGTTAAAGCTGGCCAAAAAATAGCAACCATGGGCAGCTCAGGAACCAGCAGTGTTCGTTTACACTTTGAAATTCGTTATCAAGGTAAGTCGGTGAATCCAAAACGCTACTTACCGTAAACATACTTGAAAGAGTCATGTAGCGACATTAGAAAGTAGTAATGTCTTGCTAGCTCGCCAGGGGGAGGCGCTATGAGTATCAGCAATGCAGTAACGAAAGTCGAAGAGTTTGAAGACCAAGAGATCATGGATTCGATTGAGGTTGATGAAGAACTCACCACCACTAAAAGCCAAAGCGATGACGATGTTCAAATCGAAGATGCCAAAGAAGGATTTGACGCGTCAACAAAAAGCTTAGATGCAACACAGATGTATCTTAGCGAGATTGGTTTTTCTCCATTATTAACAGCCCAAGAAGAAGTACTTTATGCTCGTCGTTCACTGAGAGGCGATGAAGCTGCTCGTAAACGCATGATCGAAAGTAACTTACGTTTGGTCGTTAAAATTTCTCGCCGTTATGGTAATCGTGGCTTAGCTTTACTCGATCTAATTGAAGAGGGTAATTTAGGCTTGATCCGTGCGGTAGAAAAATTTGATCCAGAACGTGGCTTTAGATTCTCAACCTATGCTACTTGGTGGATCCGTCAAACCATTGAACGTGCATTAATGAACCAAACGCGCACTATCCGTTTGCCAATTCACGTCGTTAAAGAGTTGAATATCTACCTTCGCACGGCTCGCGAGCTATCGCAGAAGTTAGATCATGAACCTACCGCAGAAGAAATTGCGTTCCAACTGGATAAGCCAGTAGAAGATGTCAGTAAAATGCTGCGTCTGAACGAGCGTATCAGTTCTGTTGATACACCGATTGGCGGCGATGGTGACAAAGCACTACTCGATATCATCCCAGATGCGAACAACTCTGATCCTGAAATTTCTACGCAAGATGATGATATTCGTGAATCACTACTGAATTGGTTAGATGAACTGAACCCAAAACAAAAAGAGGTACTTGCACGCCGTTTTGGGCTATTAGGTTATGAACCGTCCACCTTAGAAGAAGTCGGGCGCGAAATTAACTTAACTCGTGAACGAGTTCGTCAAATTCAAGTGGAAGGCCTACGTCGTTTGAGAGAGATCTTAGTTAAACAAGGCTTGAACATGGAAGCGCTGTTTAATGTTGAATACGACTAAAGGTTGGTTCAACAAGACCTTGATTCATAAAACCATTGATTTATAAAACCGTTGATTTATAAAACTATTGCATAAAAGCACAAAAGGCACCGACTTAAAATCGATGCCTTTTTTATTTGTAATATCAGATTGTTACATTAGCTTCTTCAAGCGATAAAGCGCTTCTAATGCTTGGCGAGGCGTTAGATCGTCAGGATCAATAGCTGCTAATGCCTGTTCGACTTCGCTTGGGTCTGGGATCAAACTGAGTTGATTAGCAATATCTACAGTTGAGCTTTTGCTGCCATTGGGCTGCTGTTGGCTCAATAACTCGAGCTGCGACAATTTAGCGCGCGCGTTTTTGATCACTGTTTTAGGCACGCCAGCAAGACCTGCCACTGCTAGGCCGTAAGATTTACTTGCCGCCCCTTCTTGAACCGCATGCATAAAGGCAATGCTATCGCCATGTTCCACGGCATCTAAATGCACGTTGGCTAAGTGAGGTAGCTGGTTTGGCAGCTCGGTCAGTTCAAAATAATGAGTGGCAAATAGCGTTAGCGCGCCAATTTGGCTTGCGAGCCATTGTGCACTTGCCCAAGCCAGTGATAACCCATCATAGGTACTGGTGCCGCGGCCAATTTCATCCATCAATACCAAGCTATTTTGTGTCGCATTATGCAAAATGTTGGCAGTTTCGGTCATTTCAACCATGAAAGTAGAGCGACCAGAGGCGAGATCGTCCGATGCACCAATGCGGGTGAAGATGCGGTCAATCGAACCGATGCGTGCTGCTTCCGCTGGTACATAACAACCGATATGCGCTAATAAAGTAATCAATGCAGTTTGGCGCATGTAGGTCGATTTACCGCCCATGTTAGGCCCGGTAATGATCAACATTTTTCGTTGCGGATTGAGCTCAATTGGGTTGGCAATGAAGGGGTCATTCATCACTTGCTCAACGACAGGGTGACGGCCCGCTTGAATATGGATCGCTGGCTCTTTACTCAAGGTCGGGCGACAGTAATCTAAGCTTTCAGCGCGCTCGGCAAGGTTTTGCAACACATCGAGCTGCGATAGCGAAGATGCAAGGTTTTGCATCTGCTCTAAATGAGGCAACAATAAGTCAAATAACTCTTCCCAAAGCTGCTTTTCCACTGCTAGTGCTTTTGATTTCGAGTTGAGCACTTTATCTTCATGCGCTTTTAGCTCGGCAATAATATAACGCTCGGCATTTTTCAGCGTTTGGCGGCGCACATAGTGGGGAGGAACAAGGTGACTCTGGCCACGGCTGACTTGAATGTAGAAACCGTGAATCGCGTTGTAGCCGACTTTTAGCGTATCAATGCCGTGACGTTCGCGCTCTTCAGCTTCTAATTTATTCAAGTATTCGGTTGCGCCGTTGGCTAAATCACGCCATTCATCCAGTTCGGCGCTGTAGCCATCGGCAATCACGCCACCATCACGAATCACAACTGGTGGGTTGTCTTTGATTGCTCGCTCAAGCAGTGTGCACAGCTCATCCAATGGCTGTACATGATGAGTTAACTGAACTAAGTGGGGTTGCGATAAGGGTTGCAGTATTTCACTGAGCTGCGGCAATTGCTGCATCGCATGTCGCAGGCGTGCTAAGTCTCTTGGGCGAGCGGAACGCAATGCCAAACGAGCAAGAATACGTTCAATATCGCCAATCTGTTTCAGCACAGGTTGTAATTCACTAAACAGAGCAAGCTGTTTCAACTCGCCGATCGCATCAAGGCGTTGATTCAGCGTATCAATACAGCGCATCGGTTGGTGTAACCAGCGTTTGAGCATGCGGCTGCCCATTGGGGTGGCGCAATGATCGAGCACTTCCGCTAAGGTGTTATCAAAGCCACCGGACAAGTTCTGCGTGATCTCTAAATTACGGCGCGTGGCGGCATCTAAGATCACCGAGTGATCTTGGCGATCAAACGTCAGTGAACGAATATGAGGCAGTGCAGTGCGCTGCGTATCTTTCACGTATTGAATCAAGCAGCCAGCGGCGCATAAGCCCAGTTTAGCCTGTTCTACGCCAAAACCGACCAAATCACGCGTACCAAATTGTTGGTTCAACTGCTGTTTTGCTGTCTCTAACTCAAATTCCCAAATAGGGCGGCGACGGTTTCCTTTGCGATTGCCCATTAAAGTGACTGGCGTGAAATCTTCAGGAAAGAGCAGTTCGCGCGGTGCGGTGCGTTGCAGTTCGGCGGCCATCGCCTCTTCGGTTTCTGGCTCACTCAGTTGGAAGCGCCCTGAAGTGATGTCTAAGGTTGCGTAGCCAAAGCGACCATCGTGGTGGTAGATGGCGGCAATTAAGTTATCGACTCGCTCAGAGAGCAAGGCTTCATCCGTGACCGTACCGGGCGTGACAATCCGCACCACTTTACGCTCAACGGGGCCTTTGCTGGTGGCAGGATCGCCAATTTGTTCACAAATCGCGACGGATTCGCCCTGCTGTACCAATTTCGCTAAGTAACCTTCCACGGCGTGATAGGGAACGCCCGCCATTGGAATAGGCTCACCCGCAGAAGCACCGCGTTTGGTGAGTGATATTTCCAGCAATTGCGATGCGCGTTTAGCGTCATCGTAAAACAGCTCGTAGAAATCGCCCATCCGATAAAAGAGCAGAATATCGGGGTTTTCGGCTTTCAATTGCAGATATTGCCGCATCATCGGGGTGTGCTGTGGTGAAGACTCGGCGGAAGATGCGCTGGATTTGCTCATGTTATTCGTCACTCGATTATCAATGGCTGACTGTGAAAATGACCACCCTACAGGAATGGCAGCGGCCTTAGCTCTGACATGAGTTAGAAAGAATCGTCAGAACATGCATTTAAATAGTTGGAGAGGATAACAAACTTCGCTATTGCTGAGCAATCAAGGGATGCTGATGTGGAAGCAAAGCCAAGGGCTAAAGAATGATGAGCGCGTCAGCACTGATTAGCCCGTTGGGGTGGAGATTTGATCTAAGAAAAAAGACCGGATGAGAGATAACGATCGCCTCGATCGCAAATGATGGCAACAACCACCGCTCCGGGATTTTGTTGCGCGATTTGTAACGCAGCGAAAACGGCGCCTCCAGAGCTGACGCCAGCGCAAATACCTTCTTGGGTTGCCAAAGCACGAGCCGTATTGATGGCATCTTGCTCTTCGATATCGAGTACCACATCAACACGTGATGATTCAAAAATGCCGGGTAAATAAGCTTGAGGCCAGCGGCGAATACCCGGAATTGCACTGCCTTCTGCTGGTTGTAAACCGACAATGCTTATCTCTGGATTTTGCGTTTTTAGATAGCGAGAAGTGCCCATGATGGTGCCCGTTGTGCCCATACTTGAGACAAAGTGGGTGATTTCCCCGTGGCTTTGTTGCCAAATTTCTGGGCCAGTAGAATCAAAATGAGCTTGCGGGTTGTCGGGGTTATTGAATTGATCGAGTACTTTTCCTTTGCCTTCACTTTGCATTTTTAATGCTAAATCGCGCGCTCCTTCCATGCCTTGCTCTTTGCTGACTAAAATGAGCTCACAACCATACGCTTTCATCGCGTCTTTACGCTCTTGGGTGGCATTATCTGGCATGATTAAAATCATTTTGTAGCCTTTGATGGCGGCCGCCATTGCCAGCGCAATACCCGTGTTGCCGCTGGTCGCTTCAATGATGGTATCGCCCGGTTGGAGCTCTTGGCGACGCTCTGCTTGCACTATCATATTGAGTGCTGGGCGATCTTTGACTGAACCTGCTGGGTTATTGCCTTCTAGCTTGACCAATACGGTGCTTGAGGTGTGAGCCGCCAGTCGCTGCAAGCGAACTAAAGGCGTTTGCCCGACATATGCTTCAATCGTTGGAAAGTCCGCCATCATGTTGTCCTTAATTTTTTTAGTCGGAAGAGTAAGATGACGTATCCACCTTACCGAACACTACTATAAAGTCGTGCTGGTAATTGGCATACAATTTATTGCTAGAGTTTATTCCAAAAAGTTCTAGTTATCCTCTTTGTTATAATTCATTTTCCTCATACTCTAATTGCCAAGGACGCCATTTTGGCCGTAGTGATTAGGGAGTAGCAATATATGAAGTTCATCAAGTCAGCCTTAGCCAGCTTATTAGCCGTAGGATCGTTGAATGTTTCGGCCGCGGATCAAACCATTCTCAACTCATCGTACGACATCGCTCGCGAGCTGTTTGCTTCTTATAACCCAGTGTTTGAAAAACACTGGCAACAAAAGACAGGCCAAACAGTGGAGATCAAACAGTCGCACGGTGGGTCATCTGCGCAAGCTCGCTCAATTTTGCAGGGGTTAGCCGCCGATGTAGTGACATTCAATCAGGTAACGGATGTTCAGGTGCTGCACGATCGCGGTAAGCTTATCGATGCTAATTGGCAAGAAAAATTGCCCAATGCAAGCTCACCTTACTATTCCACGACCGCATTTTTAGTGCGCAAGGGGAATCCAAAAAATATTCAAGATTGGGGCGATCTCGCTAAAGCTGATGTGGCTTCTGTATTCCCCAATCCTAAAACCTCAGGTAATGCACGTTATACCTATTTGGCCGCGGTCGGTTATGCACAAAAGACTTTTGGCAAAGAAAACCAAGCCGAGCAGGATCAATTCCTCAAACAATTTTTATCTAATGTAGCGGTATTTGATACTGGCGGCCGTGGTGCGACTACTTCGTTTGTTGAACGTGGCATTGGCGATGTGCTGATTACGTTTGAATCTGAAGTGAACAATATTCGTCAGCAGTATGGCGTGGATGAATATCAAGTAGTGGTGCCTAAGACCTCTATCTTGGCCGAGTTTCCCGTGGCCGTGGTGGAAAAAAATGCCAAGCGTAAAGGCACGCTTGAAGTAGCCAACGAATATCTTGCTTATCTGTACAGTGAAGAAGCGCAACGTTTGCTGGCTGGGTTTAATTACCGCGTTCATGATGAAAAAGTGAACGCAGAATTTGCTGATCGCTTCCCTGAAGTTGAATTGCTAACAGTTGAGAGCATTGCTGGCGGGTGGGAAAATGCCATGAAACTTCATTTTGCCAATGGCGCGAAGCTTGACCAACTTCAACGTCGTTAATTCGTCATCGCCACCTGCGCTGAGTGTGGGTGGTTTTCTTACGCATTTGTTTTGTTTCGAGGGTTTATGAGCCATTCCTTCACTGCTTCTTTATCTCGCCCACGCCATAAAAGGGTGCTACCCGGATTTGGTATTAGCCTCGGTACTTCGCTGTTTTTTGTCAGCTTAGTACTGCTATTGCCCGCCAGTGGTTTGATTATGCAGACGAGCCAAATGTCGCTCACCGAGTATTGGCAGGTGGTGGCGGACCCTCGTGTACTGGCCAGTTACAAAGTAACGGTGGGCGCGGCACTCATCGCCTCATTGTTTAATGGCTTGCTAGGATTATTGCTCGCTTGGGTGCTGGTTCGTTATGATTTTTATGGCAAACGTATTCTTGATGCTTTAGTCGATTTACCGTTTGCTTTGCCTACCGCCGTTGCAGGCATCACGTTGGCGACGCTTTACTCATCCAATGGCTGGGTGGGCAGCGTACTTGGCGAGCTTGGAATTAAAGTGGCTTATACCCCCTTGGGGATTGTTGTCGCGATGGCGTTTACCAGTATTCCGTTTGTGGTGCGCACGGTACAACCCGTCTTGGAAGAGATATCCAAAGAAGAGGAAGAAGCGGGAATGACGTTAGGCGCATCAGACAGCGCCGTATTTTGGAAAGTGATCATGCCTTCGATTCGTCCAGCACTATTGGTTGGTATTGCACTCTCATTTACGCGTAGCTTGGGCGAGTTTGGTGCAGTGATTTTCATTGCGGGCAATATGCCTTACGTCAGTGAAATTACCTCATTAATGATTTTTGTACGCTTACAAGAATTTGATTTTCCGGCGGCGAGTGCCATTGCCTCGGTAGTATTGATGGCATCGTTATCGCTGCTACTACTGATCAATCTATGGCAGGGCGCATACCTGCGTCGAATTCATGGACGTTAAGGAACCGATGATGAAAGCACATCAACCGTTACGAGTCGGTGAAGCACCTTGGGTGAAGTGGAGTTTGATTGGCTTTGCGCTGTTTTGGGTTGCATTGTTGCTGATTATCCCGCTAGTGAGCATTTTCAAACAAGCCTTTGCCAGTGGTTTATCGACTTATATTAGTCATTTAATTGAACCCGATACGCGTCATGCCATTGGTTTAACACTGTTAGTTGCGCTACTCACGGTGCCAATTAACTTAGTGTTTGGCGTGTTATTGGCTTGGGCTGTGACTCGTTTTGAATTTCCGGGTAGAAAAATATTAACCACTTTAATTGATATTCCGTTTGCCGTATCACCGGTTGTTGCAGGCCTTCTGTATTTACTGCTTTACGGCAGCAGCGGCTGGTTAGGTGAGTGGTTGTTTGAGCGCGATCTGCAAGTGATGTTTGCTTGGCCGGGAATTTTATTGGTCACGGTTTTTGTGACTTGCCCGTTTGTTGCGCGTGAGCTGATCCCGCTGATGCAGCAGCAAGGTAGATCGGATGAAGAAGCGGCGGTTATTTTGGGTGCATCTTGGTGGCAACTGTTTCGTCGCGTCACCTTACCGAATATTAAATGGGCGTTGATTTACGGTGTCATCCTAACCAATGCGCGTGCCATTGGTGAATTTGGCGCAGTAGCAGTTGTGTCTGGCAATATTCGTGGTGAAACCAATACCTTACCGCTACATGTGCAGCTACTGTATGAAGATTATCAATCGGAAGCGGCGTTTGCTAGCGCCTCGCTATTGGCTTTCATTGCATTATTAACCTTAGTTTTTAAAGCTTATGTTGAATGGCGTCAACACAACAATCAGACAAAAACGAACAGAGAGCAAGAGACGGTATGAGTATACGTTTAGACAACATTTCCAAACAGTTTGGTCAATTTCAAGCGCTCTCTCCGCTCTCGTTACAGATTGATGATGGCGAGATGATTGGCTTACTTGGTCCTTCAGGCTCCGGCAAAACCACTTTGTTGCGTATTATTGCCGGCCTTGAAGGAGCCGATAGTGGAACCATTCATTTTAGAGATCGCGATGTGACTCATGTCCACGTTCGCGAGCGCCGAGTTGGCTTTGTGTTCCAAAACTACGCACTTTTTCGTCATATGACGGTGGCCGACAATGTCGCGTTTGGTTTGCAAGTGATGGATCGCCGTCATAGACCAGCGGCGGCGGAGATCACCAAAAGAGTCAAACAGCTATTGGATATTGTACAACTTGACCATTTAGCTGAGCGCTATCCTGAACAACTGTCCGGCGGGCAAAAGCAGCGCATCGCCTTGGCTCGCGCCCTTGCAACAAAGCCGGAAGTGCTACTGCTGGATGAGCCTTTTGGCGCACTGGATGCCAAAGTGCGTAAAGAATTGCGCCGCTGGTTGCGCAGCTTGCACGAAGAGCTCGGTTTTACGAGCGTATTTGTCACCCACGATCAAGATGAAGCACTTGAACTCTCTGATCGCGTGGTCGTGATGAGCAATGGCCGCATCGAACAGATCGACTCGCCAGTGCAGCTTTATGCTCAACCGAACAGTCGCTTCGTCTTTGACTTTTTTGGCAATGTGAATGTATTCCAAGCCAACTGGAATAACGAGCAGTGGGTCAACGGTCAATCGTTTATCTTACCGCCGAAAGATCACGCGATTAATCAATCAGGAAAGTTGTATGTGCGCAGCCATGAGTTGAGCCTATCGAACAAACAAAATAGCCAAGCTTCATTGCCTTTTGAAGTGGTCTCTGTCAATCCTGTTGGCGCGGAAGTGCGAGTGGAACTCGCGCCAGTAGGCTGGGAGAGTGAGCAATTATGGGAAGCAAAATTAACCCATAGAGCATTGAGTGAACAACCACTCACACGAGGCGACAAAACCTTTGCTACACCACAAGTGGGCTACTTTTTTGGTGGGGAGAGCAGCACTCCGCACACCATTCGTTGGCCATTCTTAGACGCAGATAGTTTAATGTTTGAGATCTAAATACAACGGACGAACGATTCAGAATGGGCACGCTTGCGTGCCCATTCTGTTTTCTGATGATTCAATCTGCTATAAAGGTTCAAGCGAAAATAACGTGGCTTTGGAGAGGGCGTAATGAAAGCGATTTTTGCATTAAGTGAACAATTAGGTCAGCAATTGTTAGCACAAAAAGAGATCCTCACCAGTGCTGAATCATGCACTGGCGGTGGTGTGGCATTTGCACTTACCGAGGTTGCAGGAAGTTCGGTTTGGTTTGAACGATCGTTTGTGACCTACAGTAATCTCGCTAAACAAGAGATGCTCGGTGTCAAAGCACAGACACTGGTGGATTTTGGCGCGGTTTCCGAACCCGTGGTGCGTGAAATGGTACAAGGAGCACTTTTGCATTCCCAAGCCACGATTGGTGTAGCGATCAGTGGTATTGCTGGTCCTGACGGTGGTAGCGCAGAAAAACCAGTGGGAACCGTGTGCTTTGCATGGGCTTCTAAGCAGGGCTGGGAACGTGCTGAGACGCTTTGTTTTAAAGGCGATCGCGCGCAGGTGCGCAAGCAGGCGATTACTCATGCATTACAAGTGGTGAGTCACTTTTTATCGCAGCCAAATTGAACCTAGTCGAAATTTTTTCGACACAGCTATAGACACTGTATGAATCAACAGTATAATTAACCCCAATTGGCGACTAAAGAGTCGATAAAAAATTTAACGAGCCGCTACCCACAGCGACAGTTTGGAGAAAGTAATGGACGAAAATAAGCAGAAGGCGCTAGCCGCAGCACTGGGTCAAATTGAAAAGCAATTTGGTAAAGGTTCGATCATGCGCCTTGGTGACAACCGTACAATGGATGTTGAAACCATTTCTACCGGTTCACTTTCTTTGGATATTGCATTGGGTGCTGGCGGTTTACCAATGGGACGTATCGTTGAAGTCTACGGCCCTGAATCATCAGGAAAAACAACGTTAACGCTGGAATTGATCGCAGCAGCACAACGAGTGGGTAAAACCTGTGCTTTTATCGATGCAGAACATGCCCTTGACCCAATTTATGCTAAAAAACTGGGTGTAAACATCGATGAGCTGTTGGTTTCACAACCTGATACGGGCGAACAAGCGCTTGAAATTTGTGATGCCTTGGCCCGTTCTGGTGCCATTGATGTTATCGTCATTGACTCTGTGGCTGCACTGACACCAAAAGCTGAAATTGAAGGTGAAATGGGCGATAGCCACATGGGCTTGCAAGCCCGTATGCTTTCTCAAGCGATGCGTAAGTTAACGGGTAACCTAAAACAGTCCAACTGCATGTGTATCTTCATCAACCAGATCCGTATGAAAATTGGTGTGATGTTTGGTAACCCTGAAACCACAACAGGTGGTAATGCCCTTAAATTCTACGCTTCAGTTCGTTTAGATATTCGTCGTACAGGCTCTATCAAAGAGGGTGACGAAGTCGTGGGTAATGAAACGCGTATTAAAGTGGTTAAGAACAAAATCGCGGCTCCCTTTAAACAAGCGGATACTCAAATTCTTTACGGACAAGGTTTTAACCGTGAAGGTGAATTGGTTGATCTTGGCGTGAAACATAAATTGGTTGAGAAAGCGGGCGCTTGGTATAGCTATAACGGTGATAAAATTGGTCAAGGTAAAGCAAACGCTTGTAAATTCTTGAGAGAGAATCCAGCTGCAGCTATGGCTCTTGATACTAAGTTACGTGAAATGCTGCTCAATCCAGCCGAGTTAATTGTTGAAGAACCTATTTTGAGCGAAATGCCTCAAGAAGAAGAGTTGTAATCTTCTCCATGTTTATATTTCAACAAAGCCCTGCAATGCAGGGCTTTGTTTTATCCATGACTAATAGGGACAGTATGTATTCCTCTAAATTCAAATCGACGTTATCGTGCAAAGAGTGCGCATTGCAATTACTGAGCCGACGAGATCACAGCGAGCATGAGCTACAGCAAAAGCTCATGAGTAAAGGGTATGATTCGGAAATTATCGTTCAAACCATGAGTTACTGCCTTGAGAACCATTATTTGGATGAACTGCGCTATGCCGCAAGTCAAATAAGACAACATGTCACTAAAGGTCATGGTGAGCGGCGTATTCGACAAGAGCTGAGCCAAAAAAGAGTCAATAGCGATGATATTGAAACCGCTTTACATCAAGAGCCTCAAGATTGGTTTGAATTGGCAAAAGCGGTGGCTGAAAAAAAATTCAGAGAACCTGCGGAAAAAGGTTCAAAAGAACATGCCAAACAAGTGCGTTTTTTGCAGTATCGAGGCTTTAGCTTCGAGCAAATTAGCTACGCTTTATCATCATCGGAAGCTTAACTCTTCGTCTGATCCGCAATTTATTTCCTGCCATGCCTTTTCTATAAGAAAACTAGTCGAACTCTTGTCCATGCTTTACAATAACGCAAAATTCTAACTTGAGTATTTCAGGAAGAGCTGCATGTTTATGAGCACTGATGAGGTTCGCCGCGCGTTCCTCTCGTTCTTTGAAAGTAAAGGACACCAAATTGTTGATAGTTCATCATTAGTCCCCGCTAATGACCCAACCCTGTTGTTCACAAATGCAGGAATGAACCAATTTAAAGATTGTTTTCTTGGTTTAGAAAAGCGTGCTTATACACGTGCAACAACGGCTCAACGTTGTGTGCGAGCTGGTGGTAAGCATAACGATCTGGAAAACGTTGGTTTTACCGCTCGTCACCATACCTTTTTTGAAATGTTGGGTAACTTCAGCTTTGGCGATTACTTCAAAGAAGACGCTATCGCATACGCGTGGGAGTTTCTTACTGTAACACTCAAGTTGCCCGCTGATCGTCTACTGGTTACCGTGTATGAAACCGATGATGAAGCATTTGATATCTGGAACAAAAAAGTAGGCATTCCGGCTGAGCGCATTATTCGCATTGGCGATAAACCGGGTGGTAAAGCTTATGAGTCAGACAACTTCTGGCAAATGGGTGATACGGGTCCGTGTGGTCCTTGTACTGAAATTTTCTACGATCATGGCGATCATATCTGGGGTGGTCCTCCAGGTTCGGCAGAGGAAGATGGCGATCGTTTCATTGAAATTTGGAACAACGTATTCATGCAGTTTAACCGTCATGCCGATGGCACGATGGAGCCACTTCCAAAACCTTCCGTTGATACCGGTATGGGTATTGAACGTATTTCTGCGATCATGCAGGGTGTTCACTCAAACTATGAAATTGATGTGTTTCAAGCCTTGATTAAAGCCGCCGCTGATGTAACGGGTTATGACGATCTTTCCAATCAATCGCTACGCGTTGTTGCTGATCACATCCGTTCTTGTGCTTTCTTGATTGTGGATGGTGTGATGCCATCGAATGAAGGCCGTGGCTATGTACTGCGTCGGATTATTCGTCGAGCGGTGCGTCATGGTAATAAATTGGGCGCACAAGGTGCCTTCTTCCACAAATTGGTTGGCCCATTAGCACAAGTGATGGGAACGGCTGGTGAAGAACTGAAAAAGCAGCAAGCGCTTGTAGAAAAAGTGCTGCGCATTGAAGAAGAGAACTTCGGTCGCACTCTTGAACGCGGTATGGCGATCCTCAATGATGCACTCGATAATTTAGAGGGTAGCGTACTGGATGGTGAAACTGTCTTTAAACTTTACGATACCTACGGTTTTCCGGCTGATTTAACTAATGATGTTGCACGTGAACGTGAGCTGACCATTGACGAACTAGGTTTCGAAAAAGCGATGGAAGAGCAGCGTCAACGAGCGCGTGAAGCGGGCCAATTTGGCACTGACTACAATGCAATCATTAAAGTTGATACCAATACCGCTTTCTGTGGCTACAGCGCGACAAAAGGCGAGAGCCGCATTGCCGCTATGTTTGTTGACGGCAATGAAGTTGACACTCTATCTGCGGGTGATAAAGCGATTTTGATCTTGGGCGAAACACCTTTCTACGCTGAATCCGGTGGTCAATGTGGCGATGCGGGTGTTATTCAAACGGCCACGGGCTTGTTTAAAGTTGAAGATACACAAAAACTCGGCAACGCCATTGCTCATCACGGTGAACTCATCGAGGGCGTACTCGCCAAAGGCGATGAAGCGAAAGCCATTGTTGATGCTAAGCGCCGCGCTGCAATTTCACTGAACCACTCCGCCACACATTTGTTGCATGCTGCACTTCGCCAAGTATTAGGTTCGCACGTGGCGCAAAAAGGCTCATTGGTAAAAGCGGAAAGCTTGCGTTTTGACTTCTCTCATTTAGAAGCAATGACGCCCGTAGAGCTAAAAGAAGTGGAACGTCTAGTGAACGCGCAAATTCGCCGTAACCACACGATTGAAACCAATATTATGGACATCGAAGCGGCAAAAGCCAAAGGTGCTATGGCACTGTTTGGTGAAAAATACGACGATGAAGTTCGTGTATTGTCGATGGGGGATTTCTCAACCGAACTGTGTGGTGGTATTCACGCAAGTAACACCGGTGACATCGGCCTATTCAAAATAGTTTCTGAAGGCGGTATTGCCGCTGGCATTCGTCGTATTGAAGCGGTGACGGGTGAAGGCGCGCTGGATCTATTGGATCAACAGCAGGCTCAATATGAAGTCAAAGTGGCTGAAATGGCGGCTAAAGCGAAATCTTTGGAAAAAGAGTTGCAGCAGTTAAAAGATAAACTTGCAGCGAAAGAAAGTGCCAATCTGATCAGCAATGTAAAAGAAATTGCGGGTGTGAAAGTGCTAGTTGCTCAACTTAATGGCGCTGATAACAAAGCGCTGCGTGGTATGGTTGATGAGCTAAAAAATCAGTTAGGCAGTGGCATTATCATGCTGGGTAATGTGGCTGATGATAAAGTGGGTTTGATTGCGGGTGTGACCAAAGATCTTACCGCCAAAGTTAAAGCAGGGGAGCTGGTCAATATGGTTGCCTTGCAAGTGGGTGGTAAAGGTGGCGGCCGTCCGGATATGGCTCAAGCGGGAGGTACGGATGTTAATGCCTTGCCTGGCGCTTTAGCTTCAGTAGATGCTTGGATTGCTGAGCATCTATAAACCGCTGTAATAAGTCACGCTCAATCACTGTTTTTTGATTGGGCGTAATTTTATTTACCAAACCAAGTGGTCTAATTGGCGCAATAGGATACGAGCCAGTTATCTGCTTGGTTTTGTTTTTGTAACTACTGAATCGATACTCAACATAGTGCTCTGCTTTCGATTTGGTCCTAATGAGACTTTGGTCTTGGGAAGGTGAAGATAGGTGAAAAAGCCCCTTATCGTGCAAAAGTTTGGCGGAACCTCGGTGGGTTCAATAGAACGAATCCATACCGTCGCTGAACACATCATTAAGGCGAAGAATGATGGTAATCAAGTGGTTGTAGTTGTTTCTGCAATGTCAGGAGAAACCAATCGACTGTTGGGCTTAGCACAACAAATCGATAGTGTACCAACTGCAAGGGAACTTGATGTTTTGCTCTCTGCTGGTGAGCAAGTGTCTATGGCGCTATTAGCGATGACACTCAATAAATTAGGCTATTCAGCTCGCTCACTAACCGGAGCTCAAGCGAACATTGTGACCGATAATCAACACAATGACGCGACGATTAAAATGATTGATACTCGAACGATTACCGAGTTGCTGGCACAAGATCATATTGTGGTGGTAGCGGGTTTTCAGGGTGTGAATGAGAATGGGGATATCACCACTTTAGGACGTGGAGGTTCTGATACTAGCGCTGTGACGCTAGCGGGAGCTCTTAAAGCCGATGAGTGTCAAATATTCACTGATGTGGATGGTGTTTACACATGTGATCCACGTGTGGTTGCAACGGCTCAAAAATTAGAGATCGTTGATTTCCCGTCAATGGAAGAAATGGCACGTAAAGGCGCTAAAGTTCTGCATTTACCTTGTGTGCAATATGCGTGGGAAAATGAAGTTCCTTTACGCGTACTGTCTACTTTTGATGTAAACGCAGGCAGTCTAATCAAAGGTGAGCAGTGTCATAAAGCAGTATGTGGCATTGCGATTCAACGCGATATGGCGCTTATTACTGTGCAACATGATCATTTCCCGAGTTTAGCCAAGCAGTGCCAAATGCTCGGTGTGGAAGTGTGGAGTGTGATCGAAGAGGCAGAATGGATAGGTGTCATTATAAAACGAGACGCTTGTGCTAAATTAGCTCTGGTTTTCAATGACAAAATCCGTAATAGTGAACCCGTTAGTTTATTGACCACGGTAGGTTTGCTGGCTCAGGAATTAGTTGAGCGCTCATGTGAATTACTGGCAGAACAAGGAATAGAAGTAAGTTCTCTTTCGGTTGATAAACAATCGTTAATGCTGGTTATGCAGCCACAACATGTTGATAAAGCAGCCAATATTTTACATGAGGCCTATATAGGGTCAGATGAGCTGTTAGCTTCTCACCTAAAACATGCATCTTTAGGGTGAGAGCGCACTAATAGATAGTTTACGAAAATATAACTTTTAGTGGATAATAGCGCAGTTGCAATATAATACAGAGATTACTCAAGGAGCAAAGAATGCTAATTTTGACTCGCCGCGTTGGCGAAACACTAATGATCGGTGATGAAGTGACAGTAACAGTTCTTGGTGTAAAAGGTAACCAAGTGCGTATCGGTGTGAATGCACCGAAAGAGGTTTCTGTCCACCGTGAAGAAATCTACATGCGCATTCAAGCTGAAAAAGGTAATGGTAGTGTTGCACCTAGCAACTACTAATTATCACAAGGAAGGCTAGCGAATTTTGCTGGCCTTTTTTATGCTTTGAAGTCACTGATATGACAGAAAAGTTTAATTTCACAGCGCTTTGATTAAATAGCCAACGGTTGATTTGATTTTTGTCGCTTTTACCAAGAAAGTGTTTGACATATTTTTGGTAAAAAGTAATATGTGCCTCCGCAAGA
>NZ_NDIO01000003.1:0-9959 GCF_002241085.1 Vibrio sp. V03_P4A6T147 | reverse complement strand
ACACGACATATTCCACTCTCTAACCTTGTTTTAATTGGTTAGCCTTACCGGTACTAGTCGCTGATTGCTTACGTTATGGAGTGGGAATGGCAGTTAAGGGTTTCACGCATGCAAATAAAGCCTCTTCAGGTCACCCTATGAAAAAAAAGTGGGTATTAAAAAGTCTTTTTTGGATAGTGCTGTTCACTATCGCAGCTAGTTTTGCCACTTTACTTTTAGTGAGCTATCAAGAGTATACAAGCCCCAAAAATGTCTATGGTTCATGGATCGAAATCGGTACACCTAGCTATAGCACTGAGGTTCTAACTCTCAATTCAAATGGCGTGTTTCGAAATAATCGCTTAGTCAGCACTCAGTTTGAATATGATGGGGATAAAATTGTGATTAACACTGGTAGTGGCGTGACCATTTACCAACTTGCTGGGACAACAAACTCCCCTCAACTCAAGCGCATTGAACCTGTCATGCCTTTACAACGCTTTATCAAACAAGGCTATGAAAGCACGGTGGAAAACGATGAAAACGGCGACCCAAGTAAAAATCGTCGTTCAGCATTATCTGAGCACTTTTCACAACCATAGCGCTTAAAGTGACGCGATCAGAGCTGAGTCTAAATAGAAAAACCCCCGAATCGGGAGCTCTGTTGATACTTTATATTATAGAGTGACGCCATATTTAGCGTGCGCGACGCGCCTCTACGGCACCAGCCAACTGACGCAATACCACTTCAGTGTCATCCCAGCCAATACATGCATCCGTAATCGATTGACCATAAGTGGCCGCACAACCATCCACGAGATCCTGACGTCCTTCAACGAGATGAGACTCAATCATCACACCAAAAATAGCATGTTCACCCGATGCAATCTGCTCGCTCACATCTTGTGATACCACCAGTTGACGCTGGTACTGTTTAGAGCTGTTTGCGTGGCTAAAGTCAATCATCACTTTTTGTGGTAAACCGGAGATTTCTAGTTCCTGCTTGATAGCCGCGACATGTTGAGCGTTGTAGTTTGGCTCTTTACCACCTCGTAGAATGATATGGCAATCAGGGTTGCCTGCCGTTTGAATGATGGCCGAATGACCATACTTAGTGACCGACAAGAAATGGTGCGATGCACTGGCAGAGCGAATCGCATCAGAAGCGATTTTGATATTGCCATCTGTCCCATTTTTGAACCCAACCGGACAAGATAGACCCGATGCGAGTTCACGGTGAACTTGAGATTCTGTTGTACGAGCACCAATAGCACCCCAACTGATAAGGTCAGCCACATACTGCGGTGTGATCATATCCAAAAATTCGCTCGCTGTCGGCATCCCCATATCGGTCAAATCAAGCAGTAACTTACGCGCCATGCGTAAACCATCGTTAATTTTATAGGTATCATTTAAATAAGGGTCGTTAATGAGCCCTTTCCATCCGACGGTTGTACGAGGTTTTTCAAAATAGACACGCATGACAATTTCAAGGCGATCACCTAGTTCATCGCGCAACACTTTAAGACGTTTTCCATATTCAACAGCCGCTTGAGGATCATGAATTGAACATGGGCCAATGATCACCAATAAGCGATCATCCTTATCTTGTAGAATATTATGAATGGCTTCTCGAGCCTGAAATGTGGTTGAAGAAGCAACTTCTGTTGCCGGAAACTTTTCTAGAACCGCAACAGGAGGTAATAACTCTTTAACTCGTTTAATTTTTACATCATCAGTCTGAAACATTGCTTACTTCTTCCTTATTCTTTTCTACTGCCTACCGAACAACGGACAGGTTGGATCTATACGCAGCCTTGCTTTCGGCTCTCCCCTGTAACTTATCTACTAAAAACCACAACTTCAATCATTATTTTCAACAAAAGGCAATATTGGCTACTTTTTTACAAAATTATCATTGCGTAAAAAAATAGTTACACCCTTGAGCTGGAACCCACAAATTAACGCTAATATGAGCTTCGTAGGTGCATTATCTCGTTGATATTGCTAAGGTAGGTGATAACAAAATAGCAACAAGATATTCAACCATGGATGCGATAGAGTTTGAAAAAGTAAACAAGTGGTACAATAATTTTCACGCTTTGAAAGACATTACTCTTCAGGTTCGTCGAGGGGAAATCTTAGTCGTGTGTGGCCCTTCAGGCTCAGGAAAATCAACATTAATCCGAACGGTCAATGGGTTAGAAGCTATCACCGCGGGCAAGATCACCCTGAACTCTAACCATTCCGACATCACACAGCCTGCGGGAAAAATCGGTATGGTTTTCCAGCATTTCAACCTTTTCCCTCACTTGACGGTGATTGAAAACCTTATTTTAGCTCCAATTCGTACACTGAAATTGAGTAAGCAAGCCGCAAGACAAAGAGCGAGCCATTTTTTACAGCGAGTGAATATTCTTGACCAAGCTGACAAATATCCGGTGCAATTATCTGGCGGTCAGCAACAGCGTGTTGCCATTGCACGCTCACTCTGTATGCAACCAGAAATTTTATTGTTTGATGAGCCCACTTCAGCTCTCGATCCTGAAACCATCCAGGAGGTACTGGATGTCATGGTAGATCTTGCTCAAGATGGCATCACCATGATGTGCGTCACTCATGAAATGGGTTTTGCCCGAAAAGTAGCGGATCGCGTCATTTTTATGGATGAAGGAAGAATTCTCGAGATCGCTACGCCGGAAGAGATATTTCGTCAGCCAAAACACCCAAGAACTCAACAGTTTCTCAACCAAATATTGAGCCATTGATGATAAAAGTACTGATAAAACCGATCTTCTCCGCTCTAGTACAGATAGTTCTATTGCTTGCGGGGATGGTATGGCTACTTGATTCTGGCGCACATGCTATGGGTTACCAGTGGCAATGGCATCGTGTGCCTGATTTCATCGCTTTTTACGACGAGGGGGAATGGTGGCCCGCGGAACTGCTCGAAGGGTTAGCCGTCACGGTACAAATCTCAACGGTCAGCCTATTTTTTACGCTAGTCATTGGCTTAACAACCGCTTTGTTGAAGCTTTCCAATTCTGTGGTAGGGCGTTGGTTGGCCAATATTTATATTGAGCTTATCCGCAACACGCCGCTACTGGTGCAGATATACCTGCTCTATTTTGTGTTTGGCCCAGTGCTGGGCTTAGATCGCTTCTCTACCGCCATTTTAGCTTTGGCACTGTTTCAAGGCGCTTATACTGCCGAAGTGTTTCGTGGTGGTTTAAACAGCATTCCGAAGGGACAGTTTGAAGCGGCACGAACATTAGGGCTTTCTCGTTTTTATACCTATGTTGATGTGATCTTACCGCAACTTATCCAACGTACATTACCTCCACTGACCAATGAAGTTGTGTCATTAATTAAAAACTCGTCTATCGTCAGTGTGATGGCTATTTTTGACTTAACCACTCAAGGTAGAAATATTGTCTCAGAAACGGCGATGCCATTTGAAATATGGTTTACCGTCGCTGCAATTTATTTACTGTTAACTCTTTCTTTATCAGGGTTTTCAGCATGGTTAGAACACAAACTCGGGGCGCAATGGCGCGCTCAATAATCATCCTTAAAAGGAGAACATCATGCAGCAATCTGCACCAAAAGCGTGGCAACGCGCTGGATTGAAGGCTATCGCCGCTCTATCGCTCGGGTTGACCATGTTACTAGGGATAACCATTTCCATACCCGCCTTTGCCAGTGAAACGCCTAGCCTTGATAAAATCACTGAACGAGGCACATTGCGTGTGGGTATGTCTACGTTTGTGCCTTGGGCAATGCGCGACAAGCAAGGCGACCTAATTGGCTTTGAAATTGATGTTGCCAAACGTCTTGCTGAAGATTCAGGTTGGAAAGTGGAATTTGTACCTACCGCGTGGGATGGCATTATTCCAGCACTCTTAGCACAGAAATTTGATGTCATTATCGGCGGCATGTCTATCACGCCAGAACGCTCGAAAAGCGTGCTCTTTACCACCCCCTACTCACATTCAGGCGTGCAGCTTGCTGCCAATCAATCCTTAGCTAATGGCTTTTCCACCATTGAAGACTTCAACTCTCGTCGAGTGACTATCGCAGCGCGACGCGGAGCATTTACCGTTCAAGTCGCTCGTGAAACCTTCCCCAAAGCCAAAATTCTGCAATTTGATGACGATGCACAAGCCTTTCAAGAAGTATTAAACGGCCAAGCACACGCCGTGATTGCGTCAAGCCCTAAACCTGAACATGAAACAGTGAAACACAGTGACAAACTGTTCATTCCTTTCAATGAACGGTTGTCCAAAGGAAACGAAGCGTTTGCCGTTCGCTTAGGTGAAGAGGACAAAAAAGCCTTTTTTGATCAATGGATTATTGAACGAACCAATGACGGCTGGTTAAATGAGCGCTACGAATATTGGTTCTCAACGCTAGATTGGCAAAACCAAATCGTCTCAGGGCAATAGCCTGAGGGGCGGATGTGAATAGAACAAAAACCGTACTGTATGAAAAACGGAGCCTTAAACCATGGCTACAATTATCGCTCAATAAGCTCGATTATGCGTTACTCGTAGCACTGTTAGGCTTTGTTATTTGGTTAACGCACCGAGCCGAGCTTGGGGTGAATTATAATTGGCGTTGGCAAGAAGCTTTTGCTCTGATTTTCACCCCAACGAGCCATGGTGCTATCCCTTATTTCTTTCAGGGGTTAGTTGCTACTTTGCGCTTAAGTGTCTGGGCGATGGTGCTGGCCCTTGTGTTAGGCACACTGCTTGGCGTAGCACGCCACTCTCATTTTTCGTGGTTCAGAATTCCGGCTAACGCTTTTGTGCAATTAGTTAGGAACATTCCGCCGCTGGTTTTCGTGTTCATTTTTTATTTTTTTGTCTCCAATCAACTGATCCCGTTGTTGGGCCTAGAAAACCTACTACGGGAACACCATGAGCCAACCAATGTCATTCAGCATTGGCTGTTTGGTCCTTCTCATCTATGGGAAAATTTGTTCTCTGGAATTGTGTGTATTGGGATGCTTTCATCGGCCTACATCGCTGAAGTTGTTCGTTCAGGTTTGGCCGGAATCGCTCAAGGTCAATGGGAAGCAGCGCACTCTTTAGGGCTGTCTCGATGGGTAAAATACCGATACGTCATTGCCCCTCAAGTATTGGCGGCGATCACGCCGGCTTTAGCTGGGCAAGCGATTTCTTTGGTCAAAGATTCTTCGATTGTATCGCTAATTTCAATTCAAGAAATGACGTTTGTTGGCACAGAAATCGCTAACTCTTCTGGGCTTATTTTTGAAATATGGTTGTTAGTGGGCGGTGCATACTTGGGTTTATGTTTAAGCCTCTCTTTACTGTTTAGGCGGCTCGAGCTACGCAGTTTACGCCATCTCTCGCTTCATCACTCTAACTAGATAACACTGAATTTGTCAGCGTCAGTTGCGCAACCAATCAAAGAGAAGCAACACGTGATGAGAAACAAAATAAGAACGATGTTTAGCGATTGCGCCCCCATTATTGAGAATGAATATCAGTTAGATGAGATAAAAGCTCGCTTTCAATCACGCCTTGAGTTCGGCACCGCAGGTTTACGCGGCATGGTGGGATGCGGCCCTAATCGTATGAACCGCCTGGTAATTCAAGAAACGGCGACGGGTTTAGGGCACTACCTCATTCAACAAGTCAGCAATGCCAAAACACGTGGGGTGGTGATTAGCTATGATGGCCGGCCAGATTCTCAGCAATTTGCACATGATACCGCCTCAGTACTCGCCGCGCTGGGGATCAAAGTGTATCTCACGCATAAAGTGGCACCGACCCCAGTAGTCGCTTTTGGGGTAAAACACTTTAATGCCGCCGCCGCAGTCGTAGTCACCGCCAGTCACAACCCACCCGAATACAATGGCTTTAAGGTGTACTGGGAAAATGGCGCACAAATTATTCCTCCTCACGATTCAGGTATTGCAGCAGAAATCGACTTAGCGGCAACGCGAGCTATTTCTCTGATGCCGTTAGACAACGCGCACCAACAAGGCCTTTTGCAATGGCTAACAGAAGAGTATTACCAAACTTACCGTCGTACCCTCAATCAAAGCCCATTGTTGAACCACCACACTGATCCGCAATGCCTTACCATTGCGTATACCGCGATGCATGGTGTCGGCGCTGAGATGGCTGAAACTTTGCTGCATGACGCTGGGTTTACCCATGTCATCAGTGTGAAAGAACAACGCGAACCAGATGGCCGTTTTCCGACCGTCAACTTCCCGAACCCTGAAGAGCCTGGGGCGATGGATATGGTCATCGCGCTAGCCCATGCCCAAAATGCCCAGTTGGCCTGCGCCAATGCCCCAGATGCCGACCGATTTGCCGTTGCCGTACAACGCGCGGATGGTCAATACCAAATGCTGACTGGCGATCAAGTTGGCACACTATTTGGGGACTATTTGCTCTCCAAAACTGATGCCTCAAAGCAGTTGGTTGGCAACACCATCGTCTCATCCAGTTTACTCGGTAATATTGCGCAGGCGAAAGGTGCAAAATACTACCAAACCTTGACTGGCTTTAAATGGTTGACCAACGTGGCGATGCAACAACAAAGCGATGAACAGCAGTTCTTATTCGCCTATGAAGAAGCATTGGGTTACACCATAGGGCAAACCGTTTGGGATAAAGATGGCCTTTCGGCCATGGTGGCATTTGCACAACTAGCGGCCGAATTATACAGCCAAGGTAAAACTATTTGGGATCAACTCGAAACCATTTACCGCCAGCACGGTTTTTACATTAATGCACAACGTAGCATTAAGTTAGACCCTAACTCACCGCCGATCGGTGACAAGCTTCGCGCCACACCGCCAACGGAAATCGCCGGTAGAAAAGTGCTCATGACCGACGATCTCAAATCACTAACACGTTATATTGCCGATGGAACAACGCAAGCGATTCAACTTCCTGCTAGCGATGTATTGACCTATCACTTGGAAGGCGGAGCGAGAGTGATTGTGCGCCCGTCGGGCACTGAGCCTAAATTGAAATGCTATTACGAGGTCGTCGGAGCCTTCGAAGCAGAAGAAGATTTCGCCAGCGCCGAGAAAAAAGCCGACGAGCAAATGGCGATGCTCATCGCAGAACACCAACACAGCTTGTAGCGCTCATTGCTGGACAAGCACAGCGAAATAACAGGCCGTCTTCAGTTCATTGTTGGCGGCATTTTTATTTCATCTGTTTAGGTTGCGCACTATCGCGACACTCTTTTGCCTTCAGTGGATAACACTGATATGCGCAATTTTGTACAAAACCATTCTGAATAAATCGGCTACACTGGTTGTTGCAAAAAGGTAGGATATGAAATGCCCAAGCAGAAAAGCAAAAAGAGAGAACTAGCCAAGTTTCATATCGCTAATGAACTTGGCGGAATTGAGCTTCTCGATGCACAATACGAAACACAAAACTTTTCGCGCCACAGCCACGAAGGGTACACGGTAGGAGTTATTGAACGCGGTGCTCAACGATTTTACCGCACCGGTGGTCATCATATTGCTCCACAAGACAGCATTATTTTGGTTAATGCCGAAGAAGTCCATAATGGCCATTCTGCTGTAAAAGGTGGTTGGGCCTATAAAGCCATGTACCCACTTCCAGAACAATTTAGTACCGTGCTTCAAGAGTTAGGTTCCTTTAACTCATGCGCTCCTTATTTTCCAGAACCCGTAGTCTACGATCCTGAATTAGCAAACCAATTTCGTTTAGTTTTTGATACGTTAGAGCAGTCGAGTAACCGTCTATTACGCGAAACATTAGTGTACGCGACCCTAACCAAACTGGTAGCACGTCATGCCAAAAGTCCTCCGATCTCACTACCTAAAACTAAAATTCAGCAGTCGCTCTATACGGTTAAAGAATTCTTAGATGACTTTCCTCAGGCCGATGTCTCATTAGAAGATTTATCAAAACTAGCTGGAGTTAGCCCCTATCATTTGGTTCGTTCATTTCAAAAAATGTATGGCTTCCCACCGCATGCCTATCAAATTCAAGCGCGGTTGCGTTATGCTAAAACACTATTGAGAAGTGGTCATCCCATTTCAGATGCTGCGCAAGAATCTGGGTTTCATGACCAAAGTCATCTACATCGCCACTTTAAGCGTGCAATGGGCTTAACGCCAAAACAGTTCTTAGCCAAATAGCAAGCGCAATTTTGTACAATCGCTTGACCCAACCTTGTGGCTTGATAGATTCATCACCTCCAGCAAAGGAATTACTATGGATAGCACACTATTGAACCACGTACATTTGGAACCTAGAGGTCGCCTCTTTGGGCAAGGCGCACTGGCCATGCTACCGCTGAGTATTGCCGTTTTACCATGGGGCTTATTGGCGGGATCATTTGCGATTGAAAGTGGCCTGACCGTATTAGAGAGCCAAGCACTCTCTGCGGTTTTATTTGCAGGCTCAGCGCAACTCGTCGCCACGGGGATGTTTAAAACAGGTGCAGGGCTGTTGACTCTGCTGATCACCACATTTTTCATCACTTCTCGCCATTTTCTCTACAGCGTTTCCATGCGCAGCAAAATCAGCCCACTCCCGACACGTTGGCGTTTAATTCTGGGTTTTCTGCTCACTGATGAGCTGTTTGCGGTCTGCGAACAACAAAATGAAAAACAGTTTAACCGCTGGTACGCGCTTGGTGCGGGTTTAAGCTTCTATTTAGTTTGGAATTTGGCCACACTGGTCGGCATTATTGCGGGTAGCTATATCCCCGATTTAAACGAGTTGGGGTTGGAATTTGCAGTCGCGGCTACTTTTATCGCCATTGTCATTCCGAACATTAAAAACATACCGATACTCGTTGCTGTCATCAGTGCCCTAGTGTTATCGGTAAGCCTTACTCTTTGGCAAGTTGAAGGTAGCTTAATGCTAGCAAGCATTGGCGCAATGTGTGCAGGTTATGTTTCTGAAGTTTTACTCTGTTCGAGCAGGAGGAACCAACGGTGATTCTGCTTTCGATCCTCGCCATGACCGCTTTGGTCTTTATGAGCCGTTATCTGTTCTTAGAGCCTAAATTACCGCTGCGTCTCAACCCAGTTATCCAGCGCTTACTCACTTATTCTAGCCCTGCTGTATTAACTGCTATTTGGGCTCCGATTGTGTTCCTGCCAGAGCAAACACTTTGGCTTGATCGCCATAATCCCTACTTGTGGGCCGCAGCATTAGCGGGACTGATTGCATGGAAAACCAAGAATGTCCTGCTGACCACGATCATCAGCATGGCGACTTTCTTTTTGCTAAATTTAACGCTCTTAGCCCATTAAAGACAGAGGCTGCGGTGCATACTGATAATAACCGCAGCCCGAATAGCGCAAATCAGTTTTATTGCGCTAGCCATTCAATCTCGATTAAAGTCTGCTCTCCACATTTAAGACGCCCTAAAAAGAGATCGCCACAATGCACTTCTCCAACTCCTTGTGGCGTTCCGGTCATCACAACGTCACCATCACGCAGCGATGTGTAAGATTTCAGCTCTTCTAAAATGATGGCGGGTGAATAGATCATTTGGTTTACACCACCGCACTGAACCCGAACACAATTGATGAATAGCTCTAACTGCAACTTATTGATGTCGATACCATGCAATGGCACAAATCGGCTAAGTACTGCTGAACCGTCAAATGCTTTCGCCCTCTCCCAAGGTAAACCTTTTGCTTTAAGCTGAGATTGCAGTACCCGCTTAGTCAGATCTAACCCCAAACCAACCGCGCTATATTGACCTTTTTTGATCAAAAAACAAATTTCAGCTTCATAGTGAAGCGTCTCTTGGTGAAACGAGGATAGAGTGGTTGTGATGCTCGTGTTGGGTTTATTAAACACCACCATTTGTTCTGGAATTGTGTTATTAAGCTCTTGAATATGTTCAATATAGTTCCGTCCAACACACAATACTTTAGACGGGGTTATCTTCTGTTTATCCAAACGAACCGAATGCATATACTCTTCCTTGAGATG
>NZ_NDIO01000285.1:0-9994 GCF_002241085.1 Vibrio sp. V03_P4A6T147 | reverse complement strand
TTTACATTTTTTCTGATTATCATACATTTTCTGATTATATTAATGTCGATTTAGAACATCATTACACTTATTCTGATGAATTACGGAATATGGTGGAAAATATGAACGCCAGTGATTGTCTAAAAATTATAAACTTTGAGCACTTCTCTGCGTTTGATGACTTAAATGAATATCAATATTTCAATGGATTAAAGCAGCGCTTTGGTGATGCGGAATATGAGCGTGATTTTGCACGTCTTAAACAGCATGATAATGCAATGCACCATACCTATCTGGGCTTGAAAAAATTCATGCATCAGGATCAGAAATATGCGCTTGCTCCACTGAGTTATAAGAAGCGACGTGAGCGCCTAGCCCTTATGGCTAAAGGAATGATGGTGCAAGGACGTGCACTCGATAATTTCCTCAATACTCATTTGAGCCACGCTATTCGTCTCAGCATTCATGAACACCCAATGCAAGGCAAAAAATATTCGCTGTTTCTTTTTGATGAGCGATCGTTTAAGACGCCTTGGCATACTTGTGTCTTATTTGATGCTTGCCGCGGAGAATTTATTATTGATACGCAGGCCAACCACAAACAACGTGAAGGCGTGATTATTCCCGTAATGCATCAAGGAACGCTGTGGTGTTTACTGCGTTTCAATATCGAAGACGCTAACGAGGCACAGTTGATGCGTGAGGTAAAAGCTACTCTACAAACAGAGCAGTTTGGCTTGACGTTAGAGTCACACCATGGATGCTCACTGACCGCGCTACCGCAGGCTCAAGTGAGCCAATTAGTAAAGGCGTTCTCTGCTGTCTGTTTAAAAGGCTTTAGCCCGTTGCCTCAAGCTTCATTTTGGTCTTCGTGGTTTGCCGGAAATCATGCTCTGCTTCCGGAAGAATATGTTCGGAGTAGTACATTAGCAGAGCCCAGTTGGTACGGGCTCAAAACACCGTCAACGAGCATAGCGCGTCGCTATTCTTATACTGACATGACTCCTGATGAATGGGCGATTTACTGTTCATCTGCTCCGCTGAAGGTTAACTTACTGGATGCCTCACTGGCTGCGTTGTGTCTTAATGGTCAAGCAAGTGGTTGGCTGAAAAATACCATTGTGCAGTACGATGATACGGCTACTTATCCTGTGATTATGTCGGGGGATTGGGGAATGAATTTACGCTGGAGCCCATCATTGGCGAAGCATATATCGTCGTCGACTGAAATTGACAATATCAATCAAGTAGCCAATGTTTTAACTCCTATTCTTGAACGTTCACAAGTACAGCATGTGTTTGATTTACAACTTGGCGATATATTACTGGTGAATAACCACACCGTACTTCGTTATGGCGTGTTATCCGAAACAGAATTAGCGGTGCGTCAGCCTTATTCGGTAAATTCCCCTTGGCAGCCTCATAACAAACAACCAAGTAGTGAGCATTTACAAGAAAGCCCTGCTTAAATAAACGACATTTTTAGGAAATAAGCATGAAGAGCCAAGTAAGCGGGTTACTTGGCTTTATTTTTATGGATCATTAACTATGGGATAGATTTATTTTATCGTTGTTTCCGTTCTCTTATTCGACCATACGATGAGAAGTGTTACTTTCAAATGCGAGTAAGTAAAATAATGATCACAACCGAACTGGTTACATAATGAACGAATGTGCAAATCGTGTATTTAGCACAGAATCGATAACTTCTTGCCTTTCCAAACCAGTATTGCACAATAGCGCCTCTCGCTGACTTTTACCCAGAGCGTTTTAATTCACATGCTACTTATTATCGATAACTACGATTCGTTTACCTACAACTTGTACCAATACTTCTGTGAGCTGGGAGTTCAAGTGACGGTGGTGCGTAATGATGAAATCGATATCGCTGGCATTGAAGCGCTCAGCCCAACGCATCTGGTGATTTCCCCTGGGCCTTGCACGCCGAATGAGGCGGGAATTTCACTGGCCGCGATTGAACATTTTGCGGGTAAACTACCTATCTTAGGAGTCTGCCTTGGGCATCAAGCCATTGCGCAAGTGTTTGGCGGGCAAGTGGTGCGAGCCAAAAAGGTGATGCATGGTAAAACCTCACCGATCCAACACACCAACCGTGGCCTCTTTCTAGGGCTCAATAACCCGTTAACCGTTACTCGCTACCACTCGTTGGTGGTCAAAGCTGATTCTCTTGCGGACTGTTTTGAGCTCACCGCTTGGACTCAACAGGCTGATGGTTCGATGGACGAAATCATGGGTTACCAACATAAAATACTGCCAATTGATGCCGTGCAGTTTCATCCTGAATCAATTAAAACAGAACAGGGCCATCAACTGCTCGCAAATTTTTTGCGCCGTTGAACCATTCTCAACCGGACTGCGATCACCTTTCTTAACATTTTCTTCATCATTTCTGCTGTTTTTTATCTTTGCAATATTATGCACCATACATCCTGTTGGAATGAGGGATGGCTTGTCGTCTCAAGGCCTTGTTGTGCTTATTCATATTATTTATAAAAAAGTGCTTCATAAAAGAGGTGACTTAATGCATAAATAATCATAAGTAGTGACGATTATCGGTACTTCTGCCGATCTAAAAGAATAAATCACTATTGAAATGGTTAATAATTTGTAAATACAATGCTGCATTAGCTAAAAAGCAAAACAATATCTTCCACTCAAGCGTTTAATAGGAAGATCGCAATCTGCTTGGCATGCGGTATCAAGAGGGAATGTGTAATGACAGTGGAAAATAGTGTAGATCGCAGTCTGTTTGATGAGGTGATGGTCCCTTGTTATAACCCGATGGAAATGATTCCAGTTAAAGGGCAGGGCTCTCGAGTGTGGGATCAACAAGGTCATGAATACATCGACTTTGCTGGCGGTATTGCAGTGAGTTGTTTGGGCCATTGCCATCCGGCGATGGTTGATGCGATCACCAAGCAAGCCAATAAGTTGTGGCATCTCAGTAACGTGATGACTAATGAGCCTGCTTTGCGCTTGGCGAAAAAATTAACGCAAGTCAGTTTTGCTGAAAAGGTGTTTTTTGCTAACTCCGGCGCGGAAGCTAATGAAGCGGCGCTCAAACTGGCGCGTCGCTGGGCCGCTGATGTCCATGGTGAACAAAAATCAGAAATCATCGCTTTTAACCAAGGCTTCCACGGCCGCACTTTCTTTACAGTGACGGTCGGGGGGCAAGCGACTTATTCCGATGGATTTGGTCCTAAACCTGCGGATGTTACCCACCTACCGTATAACGATATTGAAGCGTTGCAAGCACACATCTCTGATCGCACTTGTGCGGTAATGATGGAACCCTTGCAAGGCGAGGGTGGCATTGTGTCGCCTTCGGCTGAGTTTGTCCAAGCCGTGCGTGAATTGTGCAATAAGCACAACGCCCTGTTGATCTTTGATGAAGTGCAAACCGGTAATGGCCGCACTGGTGAGTTCTATGCTTATCAAGGATTGGGCGTCACGCCGGATATTTTAAGTACCGCGAAATCACTCGGTGGCGGCTTCCCTATTGGCGCTATGCTCACCACAAACGAATTAGCCGCGCATTTTAAAGTGGGCACTCACGGTTCGACTTATGGTGGCAACCCACTGGCTTGCGCGGTAGCAGAAGCGGTAGTTAATGTGGTTAGCCAGCCAGAAACCTTGGCTGGCGTGAAAGAGCGTGAAGCGCTCTTTCGTGAAGGATTGGCTAACATTAATGAGAAGTACCACATTTTTAGTGAAATCCGTGGTAAAGGTCTACTGCTTGGCGCGGCATTAAATGAGCAGTGGCAAGGTCGCGCTCGCGATATCCTACAAGCCGCGGGCAAGCAAGGTTTACTGGTGTTGGTTGCGGGTATGAACGTGGTTCGTATGACGCCTTCATTAGTGATCACCAAACAAGAAATAGAAGAAGGCTTAGCAAGATTAGATAAAGCTATTGCATCACTCATGTAGTGAAAAAGCCTAGCAGCCCAAGGTAGGATGCCTTGGGCCACTTCAAGCATCTGGAGGGAAGTATTGATGCTAGTTGTTCGCCCTATCGCAATGTCGGACTACGATGCGCTACACACATGCGCTATTGAATCCGGTCACGGGTTTACATCACTACCCGTGAATGAAAAGCTCTTAACCAACCGTATTACTCATTCTGAATACAGCTTCGCTAAACCCGACGTCTCAGAGCCAGGAGATGAAGGTTACCTGATGGTCGGTTTTGATTCTGAAACCGGTGAGGTAGCAGGGACGACTGGCGTTGAAGCATCGATTGGCCATGACGTGCCGTTCTATTCTTATCACATCAGCACGATCGTGCATTCGTCGCCTAAGCTGAAGGTCAACAATACCGTCAAGTTGCTTACTTTTGGCAATAACTACACTGGATGCAGTGAAATTTGTACGCTTTTTTTACGCCCAGATTTTCGTCAAGGGTTGAATGGGCGTTTGATGTCGAAATGCCGTTTTCTGATGATGGCGGAACACCCACATCGTTTTTCTAAAACCATCTTTGCTGAAATGCGTGGTGTGTCTGATGCCGAAGGCAACTCGCCCTTTTGGCAATGGCTGCAAGAGCATTTTTTCTCGATTGATTTCACTATGGCTGATTATTTAACCGGCATTGGTAAAAAAGGGTTTATTGCTGATCTGATGCCCAAACTGCCGATTTACGTCAACTTATTGAGCAAAGAGGCGCAGGCGGTGATTGGTCAAGTGCATGACAATACCCGTCCAGCGTTAACGCTACTAGAGCGTGAAGGATTCACCTGCCGTAACTATGTAGACATTTTTGATGCAGGTCCAACGGTTGAGTGCGATTTGCGCAATATCGAATCCGTACGTCACTCGGTGCGAGCTAAAGTGGAAGTGGCCGAGCATTCAAGCTCGCAAGATTATCTTATCTGCAATAGCTCGTTTGAAAACTTTCGTGCTACTGCTGCAAAAGGTGCTTATAACCGCGAAACGGAAACGGTGATCATCTCACCTAAAGTGGCGCAAGCTCTATTGGTTGATAGTGGTGATTTTGTTCGAATTTTGGCGCAGTAAAATAGGTACATTGAAAGGTAAGGATTAACAGATGACTCAGTGGATTGCAGGTGAATGGTTAGCTGGACAAGGCGAGGCAATGCTTTCGCTTAGTCCCTATAACAATGAGACGATTTGGCAGGGCGATAGCGCCACACCCGCGCAAGTAGAAGCTGCGGTAACGGCGGCAAGAGTCGCATTTATAGAATGGAAAAAACGTCCTTTTGTTGAGCGTGAGCAATATGTCTTAGCCTTCGCTGAAAAAGTGAAACAGCGCAGTGAAGAGCTTGCGCAGATCATCGCCAAAGAGACAGGAAAGCCACTCTGGGAAACGCGTACTGAAGCGGCGGCGGTGGCGGGTAAAATTGCTATATCCATTCGAGCTTATCATGATCGCACTGGTGAAAACACACGCGAAGCGGCGGGTAATCAACTGGTATTACGTCATCGTCCATTGGGCGTTCTTGCGGTTTTTGGTCCGTATAATTTCCCTGCCCACCTGCCGAATGGTCATATTGTGCCTGCACTTTTAGCGGGTAATACGGTTGTGTTTAAACCTTCAGAGCAGACTCCGTGGACTGGTGAGTTTGTGATGAAGTTGTGGCAAGAAGCCGGCCTACCTGCGGGTGTACTTAACCTAGTGCAGGGCGCGAAGGAAACGGGTATTGCGCTTGCTCAGGCCAAAGGCATTGATGGCCTTCTTTTTACTGGCAGCGCCAATACAGGTCATTTACTCCATCGCCAGTTTGCTGGGCAGCCGGGGAAAATGCTGGCTTTAGAAATGGGCGGCAACAACCCAATGGTTATCTCTAAGCAGTATGGTGAGCTTGATGCGGCAGTGTATACCATTATTCAATCCGCATTTTTAAGTGCAGGCCAGCGGTGTACCTGTGCGCGGCGTCTTTATGTTCCAGAGGGAAATGAAGGCGATCGATTGCTTGAAAAACTGGTCAGTGCCACTCAAAAATTGCGTATTGATCATCCCTTTGCTGAGCCAGCACCTTTTATGGGGCCACAAATATCACAAGCGGCGGCGCAGTTCATTCTTGCTGCTCAGGATAATTTACGCACCTTAGGTGGCGTCAGCTTGCTGGCCGCGACACCTTTGCAGGCGGCGTTTGTCACTCCGGGCATTATTGATGTCACCGCAGTTAGCCAATTGCCTGATGAAGAGTATTTCGGACCATTGTTACAAGTCGTGCGTTACCAAAGCTTAGAGCAAGCGGTACGACTGGCTAATGAAACTCGCTTTGGTTTATCGGCAGGCTTAGTGTCGACCAATGATGCCGAATGGGATTACTTTGTCGATCATATCCGCGCTGGCATTGTAAATCGTAATCGACAATTAACCGGAGCCAGTGGTGATGCACCGTTTGGTGGGCCGGGAGCGTCGGGAAATTTAAGACCAAGCGCCTATTACGCGGCTGATTACTGCGCATACCCAATGGCATCAATGGAAGGTCGTTCGACTGAACTGCCTGCCACGCTCAGCCCCGGGGTTGAGCTATAGCAGTAAACTTTATCTAAAACCCCATGCCTACTAGCATGGTTTAAACCGAGCACAGACAAGGAGGCGTTATGACGCCAACCGTTTTATTTCAATCATTATGGAATGACTACATTCAGCGCCTTTGCCCTTCTGCCGACAAAGTCCATCACTTGCTTCAAGAAGAGGAAGCGTTGATTAATGACCATATTGCGTTGCGAACCTTCAATGTTGCGCCATTAGGTATTGAAACGCTGGCTAAGCCTTTTCTTGCCTTAGGCTACGTTGCCTGTGGTGATTATGTGTTTGAAAGTAAGAAGCTGGTAGCGAAGCACTATGAACACCCTGATCTGACCCAGCCTAAAGTATTCATAAGCGAGCTGAAAGTGGAAGAGTGCTCGCCTGCGCTCCAAGCCATTGTGGAGAGGCTGGTACATCAAGTCGATAGCAATAAATTAAACAGCAGTGACTTTTTATATGGCGGTCGTCTGTGGCAACTAAGCTACAGCGATTATTTGCAGCTTGCCAACGAAAGTGAATACGCCGCTTGGCTGGCGGCGCATGGCTATGGCGCGAACCATTTCACTGTTAGTGTTAATCAACTGCAGGCGTTTAATGAAGTGAAAGCGATCAATGATCATCTACGCCAAGCGGGTTTTACCATCAATGAAAATGGTGGAGAAGTGAAAGGTACACCTGATGTGCTGCTTGAGCAGTCGTCGACCATGGCCGATAAAGTACCAGTGCAATTTACGGAAGGGGTGGAGGTGATTCCCGGTGGATTCTATGAATTTGCCAAACGCTATCCAATGGTCAACGGTGAACTCTACAGTGGTTTTGTGGCGGCCTCTGCAGATAAGATATTTGAAAGCACAAATAGCTAACAATAAGGGCTGATAAAGACACAGGCCAGTGGCATTACCTCCACTGGCCTTTTTTACAACAAAAGTAGCCTAGATTTAAGGTGTGTAAACCACTTTGACTTGGTCTGTGACTTCGCTTGAGTCGATATAACCAATTGCTGCTGCATTTTGGCTCACTTCAGCGATAGCTGCGGCACTTGAAGCAACGGTTTTGGGTGGGTTAGCTTTACCAGTAAAAACCAATTTTGCCCAATAAGCTTGTAGCTGAGACTCTGATTTATTCGTGACCTTTTCATGAAACTCAATGCGTATCGGCGTGCCATCGGCGTACTCAATCACAATCGGTTCAGTGCCATTCGGGAGCTGTTTTAATTTGCCTAAAAATAGCTTTTTCACATCACTATCGCTTAGTTGGTCAACACCACTCAGGTTACTTATCACAACAGGTGCAGAGAATGCAGACAATGACAAGGTCGATAAGCTCAAGATCATTAAGATAGTTTTAATCATTCTGCACTCCTTAAAAAACGCCATCAAGGCGAATAGAGTAAATCAAAGAGTCATCTTCTAAGGCTTTGCCTGTATTGCCAAAGTTAGTACTACCGATGAGGCCTGAGGTATCACCAAAATTATCGATCATAGTGACATCTGCTTTAATGGATAAGTTAGAGAGCAAGTCATAACGGACACCAGCGGAGTATGCATTACGCTCTGCATCGAACAACCAAGCGCTTGGAATATTGGCTGTGCCAGTATTGATCAACTTACCGATGCGCTCGTCGTCATCTTTGGTTCTGAGTGTTGCTACGCTAACATAAGGCACCCAAGACTGAATCCGATAACCTAAGGTTGCATACGCGGAGTCGACATCTGAATATTGCCCTTCGACTTCGGTACGAGTTAGCTCCGTGACAAAGAGCAGTGAGCCATTGTCATAGCTTAAGCCTGTACCATAGAATTTAGCGATAGTATCTGGAGCGACAACTTGTTTAAATACGCTGTGTCCTGACGTGATTTTTGTCGTGCCGTAGACGGCTCGCAGGGTTAGATAATCGTAATTCCACCCTAGACTGGCGCCATACATATAGTTGTATTCTGTATTATTGTCAGACGTTTTACTTTGGCCAGCAAAGGCTTGTAAGTAGAGGGTTGACTCATCCATTTCCACGTCATAGGCGATATCACCGCCTAAGTAAGAGTTGAATGGTACATTGCCATAAACTTCAACCGGCGGGCGAGACCAGGGCTGAGCAAAGCCTACATCAATATAATCAGAGTACATATAGAGGGGTACACGCAACTTACCCGCTCTGACGGTCACGTAGTTATCAAATGTGTGTTTGAGATAAGCCCATTCTATGTCGGGTGAGAAGTCATCACTGCCACGTGCGATTAACTGAGTGACGAAACTGGTTTTATCCGCCAAACTAAACTCGGCTTGAAGCCCAACTAAACTCAGTTCATCAAAGCTATAACTGTCTCTGGAACTTGCATAGCCTAGCTTGTTGTTCGAACGAGTCACTCCCACACTAAAGAACCCATTGAATTTGATACTGTCTTGCCAGCTACTGCTGGATGAGCTTTTCAGTATCGCCAATTCATTTTCTAGCTGCGAAACTCGTGCTTCAACCGATTCGTCGGCGATACTAAGCCCGGGTAATAGCATTAGGGCAGGGTAAAGGCTGTATTTTGCTTTTATCATGATTACTCCTATGTATCGAAAATGGCATCATGCCGTTCACTTTCACATACTGCAGAGAGTGAGTTTTACTGAGAATTTAAACTTTATATTGTCGAATAACATCGCTGAGGTTTTGTGTGACGCTTTGGATGTCCGTACTGATCCCATCCAGTGCTCGAGAGCCGTCAGACACTGAGCGGGAGATTTCATCCATATCTTGTATGTTGTCGAAAATGATTTTTGAAGTGCGGTTTTGTTCTTCTGTCGCGGCGGCAATTTGTTGGTTGAGCTGAACAATACTTTTAACTTTCTCCGTGATATTGACCAAAGCCACTCCAGATTGCTCAGACTCAGATACTGTATTGGAGGCACTTTGTTGCCCTTTGGTCATGGCATCCACAACTAATGATGAGCCCTTTTGTATTTTTTCAAGAACTTGTTGAATTTCTTCAGTAGAGGATTGAGTGCGAGAGGCTAAAGTCCGAACTTCATCGGCAACCACGGCGAACCCTCGCCCTTGTTCACCAGCTCGAGCAGCTTCTATCGCGGCATTTAAGGCAAGTAAATTCGTTTGCTCGGCAATGCTGCGGATGGTGTTTAAGATCACTCCCGCATTATTGGTATAAGATTCGAGCTCATTTACCACTTGAGCGGCTTGGTTGACGTCTTTGGCTAAGTGTTCAATCGAGACAATCGTGCTTTCTACAACTGCGCTGCCAGTTTGCGCCGTATCATTTGCTGAAGTGGCTTCTGAAGAAGCAAATGCTGCATTTTCAGCAATAGAGGTCACGCTATCGGAAAGAGAGTTCACCGCAGAAGAGACAGATTGCATGATGTTTTCTTGAGAGCGAACTTGTTGTGACGTGTTGGAACTGGTACTAGAAAGCCGTGATGAAACACTTTCTAAAGTGGCAATGGTTTCACGAGTTGAATTTAAACTTTTATGTATTTTAGAAATGAATTGGTTAAACC
>NZ_NDIO01000217.1:888-10053 GCF_002241085.1 Vibrio sp. V03_P4A6T147 | reverse complement strand
GATTTATATATCAATTAGGACGTTACCATGATTCATGAAGTGCAACATGATATACAAAATTGTCAATATAAAGTACATCTTGAGGGGAATCTATTCGCAACTGTGACATACCAACAACAGGATGAAGTGTTGTTTATTACTTCGACTCGCGTACCGGATGAACTTCAGGGTAAAGGATACGGAAAAATAATGATGGAGAGTGTATTACCGCAAATTGAAGCGCAAGGTTACACCATTAAACCTGTCTGTAGTTATGTTGTGCATTATTTAAATCGACACAGTGAATGGCAGCATTTATTGCATCGAGAGTCGTAGCATACAAGCCCATTAGCTCGGTGTTGTGTTTACTTTTAATGTGACCGCGACCAGTGCATGGTCAGTACTAAAGTTATCGATCTCATAGCTCGGGTTGACCAGATGTTGATCAAGCACAGTATAGTGGCTGATATAGCTTTTCATTGGCTGGACAAAAGGCGCGAAGTCTGCGGAAAGAAGAATATAGTCGAGTACAGATCCCGTGGAGCCGGCGTAATGAGTGGCTTTGCGAGGCTGCTCAACACTCTCGGTATGCAGATCCCAAGCATCGTAAAGCGCATAGTCAGCCAGCGGTTGTTGTGTTTCTGGTCTGCGGTATAAGGCCTGCGATAGTAGTCCTTGAAACTCCTCGTGATGTAACGGTTTATTAAAATCGCCCATTAGCACACAAGGCCGCCCAGTTTGTTTTTGAGTATTGACGATATATTGGTGAGTCAGGTTTGCTTCAAAGCCTCGCTGAACAGTAGAGAGCCAGCGTCCTAGCGTTTCTTGTTGCCATTCATCGATCAGATGATGAGGTGCCGCAGGCGATTCTGCCGGACGTTGAGATTTAAAATGCACAATATAGACATCGATATCCCCGAGCATTGGTAGGCAAACCGTAGCGTGTAACGGTGTACGATTAAAGCAAAAAGGGGCAGCTTGGTTTGGTAGCGTGCCATGTACGGCGCTCACTTGGCGCAGAGGATAGCGAGAGGCAATCACCACAACCGGATGGCTGTAGATGTATCCATCTTTGACGATAGGTTCATCTACACAGGCCACATACGGATAGCCTAAATCCATCATCTGGTTGCGCAGTTCATCAAAACTGAAAACTTCTTGAAAGCCAATGATATCGGCATCCAGCTGTTTGATCTTCTGGCTAAACCATTGCTTTTTTTTCTGCCACTCTGCTTGCGTGTAAATATTATCGAACTGATAATATGCGTTCGGCGGAGCTAAATAATTGAATAAATTAATCGTTGCGAACGTAATCGTCATGTTAAATCCCAATATTTGTGTCTCGGTCGATCTTATACCCGAACGGTGTAATTTAGCAGTGCTAATCCCTAACCTTGTTTCCTGTTGTGATGAGCTCTCGCCTTTTAAGGCGACTTGAGTATATGATGCGCTGAAACATAGATAAGGATCTCTCATGTACCCTAAAGCCTCTCAAGGTTGGCGCACGCCACAAAATTTCCTATTGATTATCTCCATTATTGTGCCGATTGCATTTTCTAGTTGGATGGCACTGTTGAATAATTTCGTGATTGAAAAAGCGAATTTCGATGGTTCAGACATTGGCTTATTACAAAGTGTACGAGAAATCCCCGGATTTTTAGCCTTCACCGCCGTATTCGTTTTACTGTTCATTCGAGAGCAGCGATTTATCCTGATCTCATTGGGTATGTTGACGTTAGGAACCGCGATGACGGGTTTTTTCCCTTCTTTAACCGGGTTACTGCTCACGACATTATTGATGTCGACTGGGTTCCACTACTTTGAAACGCTTAAACAATCCTTGTCTTTGCAGTGGTTGAATAAAGATGAAGCGCCAGAAATGCTTGGCAAACTCATTTCGGTTGGAGCACTTGCATCACTGATCACTTACGGTGCTTTGTGGGTAATGTTAGAAGTGTTTCAGCTCGATTTTAAATGGGTCTATGTCATTTCTGGCGGTGCTGGTTTTGTGCTGGTGTTGATCATTGCCTTTGCCTTTCCTGAATTTAAAGCGGAAGTGCCACAAAATAAAAAGCTCGTGCTACGCAAACGTTATTGGCTGTATTACGCCTTGACCTTCATGAGTGGTGCGCGTAGGCAAATTTTCACTGTTTTCGCTGGTTTCCTTATGGTGGAGAAATTTGGTTATTCAGCGGCCGATATTACCTTACTGTTTTTGATCAACTATTTGTTCAACTTTTTGTTTGCTAAACGCATTGGTAAGTTCATTGGTGTAGTCGGCGAGCGTAAAGCGTTACTGTTTGAATATACGGGGTTGATTGTTGTTTTTGTTGGGTACGGTCTTGTACAAAACGCACATTGGGCGGCGGCACTTTATGTGGTTGACCACCTCTTTTTTGCCTTGGCCTTGGCGATTAAAACTTATTTTCAGAAAATTGCAGATCCTGCGGACATGGCGTCTACAGCGGGAGTTTCCTTTACCATTAACCATATTGCGGCCGTGTTCATCCCCGCCACGTTTGGTTTAATTTGGCTTATCTCTCCGGCGAGCGTCTTTTACATTGGAGCAGTAATGGCACTTGTTTCGCTGCTTTTATCACTCAATATTCCAATTAAACCCGAAGCGGGTAATGAAGTTAGAATTCTGCGTTGGAGCGACAGGTAGCAAAAGGGTCGTTTACGACCCTTTTAACATGATGCCAATAGTCACTAGACAAGCAACATCTGGGTTGGCTGTTTTTCAACGTATGTCGTGATGGATGGTATCTAATGATCTATGTAGAGATAGTTTTGCCAACTTTTCATCCGGATGAGTACCTTACGCATAATCGAGACATGAGAGAAACTGTCTGAATAGATAGCGGCTTCAAAAGCAGTACCGAGTGGCAGGTGATAATCGCTTAAATCATCGGTGATTTTAAGGGTGACGAGTACGCGTCCATTGGTACGTAATGCCTCAGTTCCTAGCAAGGTACCTCGTGCTTGGATCTGGCTTTCACCAATAACAGGTAATATTTCAACCACCTCTCCTTTGAAGACTTTTCCGGGTAGTGCTCTGAACAAAAACTCGGCTTCAAAGCCCGGTTTTAGGCGTTGAAGAGAATTTTGCCTAAATGCAGCTGTGTAGATTTTATCTTCTGTGTGTACAAACGTCATCATTGGCGCTAAGGGTAATGGTACGGACATCGCACCTGGTCTGAGAGCTAATTGCGTCACATAGCCATCAGTAGGCGCTCTGACAATGGTTTGTTCAAGGTTGAATTGGGCTTGTCTAAAATCGGCAAGCAGGCGAGCAACGGTAGTATTCTCACCATTGATTTCTGAATTTAAGGAGATATTGGCTTGATTTAGACGTGCTTGGGCGACTTCTACTGCTGCCTCTGCTGCTTTATAAGCTTGGCGACGGGTATCAAGATCTTGTTCGGTGAATGCACCTTTATCATACCCACGTTGATAACGAGCATACTCACGTTGTGCTTTATCCCGGTCAGCGATAGCCTGTACTTTCGCTGCCGCAGCTTCAGAAACATTCGATTCTAGGCCGAGTGCACCTTGGCTCGCCTCTTTGATCTGAGCTTCAATTTTTGCCAATTCCGCTTCAAAAGGCACAGGGTCAATTCTAAAAAGCACATCACCTTGTTTTAAGGGCTGGTTTGCTTGTACCGGAACCTCAGTCACTCTTCCTCGTACTCCTGAGACGACAGGTGTTGTGGAAAAAACTTGGCTACCCAATTGAGTAAAAGGATGATTATAGTTCATCAGTAAGATCAGGGTGCCGATCAAAATAACGCCACCTAATACAGCGGTAGGGACGGTCCACTTATTTAATGGAATTTTAAAGACTTTGAATATCGCAATACATAAAGCGGCATAAGTCATGATCAGAAGTAAATCCATTATTTTGTCTCCTGATTACTGGCATGGTCGATGTTCGCTTGAGCAACGGGTGGCTTCGCTTTTAACTCATGTAATTCTCGAGTGAGTGTTGCGACTTGATCGATAAGTTCATCGACACGATGATGAATATCGTGCTGCTCTTCTTGAAGTTTAGTGAACCCCCACCCGCGATCTTTTCGCCACAAGGTTGCCCAAATCCACAAAAATGGCCAGATGGCATGTAAGGTAAATAGACTGACCCAGCCAGAAACATGAATGGCATCTTGATGTGGATGGTCGCGCTCTTTGGCGATTTCATAGGGGATATCATGAATGACGATGATTCCATAAAAAATGACCAAGGCTACGAAAATCAGTAGACCAAGGGCAAAGTAATCTAAAAACATAGTTGCTCCTGTATTTCAATGAAGAGTGTAAACGGCAGCCAATAGTTTAATGTGATGGAAAGTTACTCAGTGCACACTTGGTTGCGGCCATTCGCTTTCGCGCGATATAAGGCTTTGTCGGCGCGGTAGAATGTGCGTTGTGTATTTTCACCATCTCGATGCAAGGTTATACCGATACTGACGGTTAAGCCGCGCTCACCTAGAATATCGTGCCAACCAAATTGGAATATGCGTTCTCGATAGTTTTCGGCATGCATTTCAGCTTGGTCGAGCGAGCAATCTTCTAAAATCACCAGAAACTCTTCTCCACCAAAACGGACACAGGAGGAGCCTCGGAATTTAAAGTAGTTTTTCAACTCACGTGAAACATTGACTATCGCTTTGTCACCAACCAAGTGACTAAGTTCATCATTAATCGATTTAAAATGGTCAATATCAATGACTAGAAATGCAAATAGCTTCTCATGAAGCAGTAGGTCTTTCAGCTTTACATCTAACCAGCGGCGGTTGTGTAAGGTGGTGAGTGGGTCAGTGAAGACATCCTGTTGAAGTTGGGCTACGGCATTCTTTTGATGTTCGGTGGTTTCTTTGAGCTCGCGATTTTCAATCTCAGATAAGATCAATTTCAATTGCAATTCAAAGCGCGATAAGCGACGCAGTTGATTGGCCCCCAGCTCACTAATCGGGATGTTTTTCATCAGATCAGTTTCAATTCGAAAGCCCTTTTTTTCATAAATCAGGGCGGCTTGATAAAGGCCTTGGCGCTCGCACACGGCACTGAATGCTCGATACAGCTGCTTGGCCATCGTGGGTGACGTGTATCGTTGCAGGCGTTTGTCTGTACTGGCCAGCATCATATTGGCAATATGACTTTTGCCTATTTTAGCCAGGCAGTTGGCCGTTTCAATTCGAATCATATTCGATAGCCAGGTGGAATTCATATTCCCTGCACTGTACTGAACACTAGAGAGCGTAATGAGCGCTTTATCGACTTGCTCCTGATGAAGATAAAGTTGAGCTTGATAGAGTGAAATTTGCCCGGTAAGAATTTTATCGCTGACCAAAATACTCAGCTCTTCACACTCTTTAATTAGGTCGGTAGCTGCGGAGATTCGGTGCAGTTGAATGTAACACGATAGCATGTAAAGTTTATAACGCAGGCGTAATGAGCGGCTGGTGATTGCGTGATCAATACTATCAATTTTTTGGTAGTATCGAAGGGCTCGGCTGTGCTCGCCATAAGCATCACACAGGTTACCCATGCCAATGACGGCTAGTACATATTCGTCAATGTAACCCGTGTCGACGGCAATATTAGAAGCGGACACATATTCGTTGAGCGCCGCGGAAAATTCACCGCTTTCCATTAGGCGATCGCTCAAACTGTTTTTCACAGACAAAATAATTTCGGCGTCCTTAGGCAATTCAAGTAATGCTAAGGCGTGACGAAGCTCCTCTATGCTGGCGGACGACTGATGCAGTTCTGAACGATACTCTGCACTGATGATGTAGCTAAGTGCTTTTTCTTTTGATGTTGAGGCTATATGTTGTCGGACGTGATTCCAGAAAATGATGGCCTCTTCTCCGGAAACGGAGGTGGCATCCAAACCCGTATCTTTAATCTTACTGAGCAGTACTTCCATGCGACCATTCCTGAGGTTGACTGTCTTCCAGTTGTTCTAATGTGAATGGGAAACTCAAAATGTCTTGGAACATCACTTGAGGTAGCGACCCCGTTAATCCTTTTCTTTCCCAGGGGTATATTTCAATCATCTTAGCCAATACATGGAAGACGTGCAGCGCTGCATCGCCTTTATCGGCAAGAAGCAGCGCTAAGCGTTCGCTACTTAAACGAGAAACGAGATCTTTTTGGTTACAGAGCGAGTGGGCAATCTCGGTACATACATCGAGGTACTTTGAGTCGTTATGTTGGATGACAATGACAGCGTGATTAGAATGCTTCAACTCGGTCTTGAACAGCATGAGTTGTTCCCACCAATAAGTCTCTGAAACCACATTGGAGAGATGTTTCTCTGGGTCGTATTCGTGTTGACCACGAATACGGTTAATGAGTTTACGTGCTCGTTGCTCAAGTTGTCGCTTAGAGGCTCTTGCTTTATCAAGGCCAATGCGCGCCGTTTGTTCTCGAAGCATCTCAACCGTAAATTGGCGATATTTCTTAAATGAGGCTAAAGAAGCTTTAAAATCACCACGCTGCTCTGCGACTAGGGATTGTTGGTAGCAAATTTGTGAAAGTAGCTCACCTTTATCAAACGAAGCCGCGGAGGCTTCAGCAAGAAGCAACAGCTCAGTTGCTTTCTTGGAGTCTTTTCTCAGCAGTTCCAAACGAGCTCGACTAATGAATGAGTGAGCCTTCATCCACACAAGGTTATGCTCCACGGCAAGTTCGAGTGCTTTGGTGGTTGCCGCTTCCGCATCTTCGATTCGTTCAAGCCCGAGCAGTGCCAAGCCGCGAAAATCCCAAACCTCGGCTTGCCAAGTTTTATCGGGATGATCCTGTAGCGCTTCTTCTGCACCATCGAGCACCGTGAGCATATCGATGTATTGGTTAAGTAGATAGAGATCCCATGCCCACAGAATACGGGCTTTGCCTTCTAACCAATGGATACGGGCATTATTAGCAACTTTAACGGCTAGCTCGTGTGTTGAACATGAAAGTTGATATTCGTTGGTAATACGCCAAACATTACCCAGACCAATGAGGCACTCTATCTGGATATCAACTTCATCAACCAGAGCTGATTGTTCTAAGGCATTTATCCAATATTGTTGGGCGGTATAATATTTTGCCTGACCCCAAAGTTGCAGCGCGTGAATATGCAGAATTTCGGGAAGGCAATCATCAGTATCGAGGGTATTTTGAGTGGATAAGGCTTCTTTAATGTATTTTAAACCCACGCGGTAGTCCATTAGACACCAAGCGCAGCGAGATAAAATGATCAAACATTGAATCGCCCCTTCTGGGAAAAAGATCTGCTGTGCTCTCAATAAACACTGCTCCGCGACGATCGACACCTTCTCCGGCTCAGTTTCAATACGGGCTCTAAGCTGTTCTATTTCAATTTCCAGAAGGTATTGGCTTTTATCCAAACGGGCTGTTCCTCAAAAGTAAGAAGCCTAAGTCACCGATTCATTATATGAAGCCAACGTTAAAGCGCACTATTTACTTTCCCAAAAGTGGGTGCATTGGTTATTCATTACCACAATAATCTGCGCTACTTCACAATCCACAGTCTAAATATAACCTAAAAATCTAAGAGAGTAGTTCTTTCAATGTCAGTGGATGTTTGGTTAAGTCCAAATTTTGGGCGGCGGTGAATCCATGTTTATCTTGGTAGCACAGATTGTGCCAAGCACGAAAAATATCCAGCATTGGTTGTAGGCCGCCAGGGCGAAGTTTGCGCCTCGGTTCGTTGATAAAGCTTTCGAACAACAGTTGGAAGCGTTTTTGATAGAACTCTGTTTGCTTAATCGATGCTTTATCGAGCCAAGCTTCGGGTGTTGGATTGTCTCCTGCCAAATAGCAAACACCTTTGGCAGCCTGTGCCTGATTGGCAATAGCCCAGCGATCTCGCCACCATCCCATGTGAACAATGTCCGTTTTATTCACGGAATGTCCATTTTGCCATTGCGGATCTTCCTCAACGTACATCAAGTCAACATTCTTACGCTTGATTCGCGGCAAACAGACGCTCAATGCGGCAGAACGTAAAACCGGATCTTGAGGCAGATAGATAGAAACTCGCTTATCTTCAAGGCACAAATCCAGCACGTGGAGGAAGTGAGCATAAGAGGTGTAAGGAGGGCGAATCAAGGCGCCTTTAGAAGGGTAATGAAAAGTGGTGAGGTTACCCATGGGGTCTTCAACATTACCGCGGGCTAAAATCGTTTGGTATTTCTGATCAATACGCTCGCGCAATAGCGGAGATGCGTCAGGAGTGGGTAGATTCGCTTCGGATGAATGTTCACGAGAAACAAAACGCGCGGGCGAGTGATAGGGGTTGTGATCAAGCTCGCCTGCAGGCTCTTCATTGGCGGAATAGTTTACGTGCTGACAGAGTATATAACCTGTTTTGGCTTCACCTGTTGCAAACCACAATACGCCGTTGTCGCTATGGGGCTGGAGCGGGATGTAATTGCAAGCCAGTTCATATTGGTTTGCATGATTCACCCAACGCGCATCAATCATGGCCAGTTTTCGCCGACAGCGACTGGCAATGTGCTCGACATGATCATAAAACGTTTTTGGGTTGATGGATAATTTACGGCAAATCTCTCGCACCGAATAACTCATGAAGAGTAGGCCGAGTAAGGTTTCTTGAAAAGCGAGTTTTTTGTTGGCTCCTGACCACTTATCAACAAAGGTACTCTGGCAAGCTTTGCAACGGTACCGCTGGCGATCGCCGCTGTAGCCAAAAGCGTGATAGAGGTGTTTGTGTGTATGAACAGATAAACCGAAATTTTGGCAATCATCACTGCGACAAGCGGGCAACCCGTCGCTGTGAAGCTGTCTTAAACGGTGTAATTCGTTTAACACTTCTCGGTTGTTAAGTAAGGGGGGGAAAGCTCCACATTCACGACAAACCATCGTTGGACGCTTCGGGTTTACGCGCTGCAGAACGTACCGTTCGGCTTCACTCAGTCCAAAGTTATCACACGCCAATGTTTTACAAAAGTTGAGTTGTAAACCATCTGCGTCCTTGGGTAGTTGGTCGTTGGACACAATCGCCCCCTCGGGGTAATTTAAGGCTGCCAATTTGGGTGAGCAGCTGAGGTTTAAAAATTAGATACTAATCGCTGTTTCAAGCGCGACTTTCATCATGTCGTTAAAAGAGGTTTGGCGATCTTCAGAGCTTAATTTCTCACCGCGAATGATGTGGTC
>NZ_NDIO01000217.1:0-851 GCF_002241085.1 Vibrio sp. V03_P4A6T147 | reverse complement strand
ATGTGGTCTGACACCGTAAGAATCGTCAATGCTTTTGCGCCTAGATCCGCTGCAACGCCATAAATACCGGCCGCTTCCATATCCACACCTAAGATGCCAAGCTTATTCATTTTTTCGAATAAATCACCTTCAGGTGTGTAGAACAGATCAGCGGAAAACACGTTGCCTACTTTCACGGGCACGTTTTGTGCGCGTGCTTGATTGACGGCCGTTTCAAGCAATTCGTAATCCGCAATCGCGGCAAAATCGTGGTTGTTAAAACGGATGCGGTTAACTTTGGAATCGGTTGAAGCACCCATACCAATAACGATATCCATTAGATTGACATCGTCACGAACTGCGCCACAGCTACCAATACGGATGATATTTTTTACACCGTATTCTGAAATCAACTCGTGAACATAAATCGAGCATGATGGAATGCCCATACCGTGGCCCATAACGGATACTTTTTTACCTTTATAAGTACCGGTATAACCGAACATACTGCGAACATCACAAACCTGTTTAGCATCATCTAAAAAAGTTTCAGCAATGTATTTTGCACGTAATGGATCGCCTGGCATTAGAACGGTTTCAGCGAAATCACCAACTTGCGCATTAATGTGTGGGGTTGCCATCGTTGTTACTCCAAAGTTTTCGAGTCAGCGATTTATCCGCAATAAGTGGATTAAATTACTAATTCTGTTGAATCTGATGTGTTTTGTTGAGGCAATACTAGCTAGACCTGACACTGTTCCTTGAGAGATTTGTCACAGAATGGAGGTTAATACCCTTTTTGTGGCTCATTGATAACTAAAAGTGTTGAAAGTGGTAAGGCAATCGATTTGGGTAAACGTTTACCTTTTATG
>NZ_NDIO01000320.1:0-10021 GCF_002241085.1 Vibrio sp. V03_P4A6T147 | reverse complement strand
CGATGCTGTTAGAAGGGTTAGCGGTTTACATGGAAAGCCAAAATGAACAAGGTTATGGACGTTTGCACAATAGCCATTTTGCGATGCAAATGCGCATGGAAGTGGCGAGCGGACAACTAGCTGATCTCAACCAAATCGTGGTAGCGAATAAACGTTTACCACTTGGCAGTAATTACCTCTACGGCGCGTATTTTATTGATTATTTAGCCAAAACGTATGGCGAAGACGCACTCCAATATTTTTTAAGCGATTACAGTGGCTACCTAATTCCGGGCGTTTTCTTAAACCGAAGCGCTCAACGTGCTTTTGGTAAAGACTTTTTTGCGCTTTGGCAAGAGTTCCGTGCCGATCTAATCACGCAGTTTTCAGATCAAATTGTGCAAAGTAAGGAACAGCCTTCGGAGGCTCAATCTCTCGATAGCCAGCCGTTTGAATATCTATTAGCCAATGGTGGATCAGAGCAATTACTGGCTTGGCGTCGTGATGGGGTTGATCGAGCAAATTTAGCGATGTGGGATAGTAAGCAAAATCAATGGCAGCGTTTATTGACTACAAAAAGCTTAACTAGCCTCGATGCTCATCCCCAACAAGGTATCGTCGCGTCACAAGTGAATAGTTATCTTGATGGACGAGTGTTGAATGATCTTTATCGCTACGTTGATGGGCAGTGGCAGCGTTTAACCGAGCAACAGCGCTTTACCCAAGTACGTTGGAGCCGAGATGGGCAAAGTGTTTTCGCTACCCGTCATGAACAAGGGTTGCCTGAATTATGGCAGGTGACGCTGGATGGGCAGCAAACCCGCCTATGGCAAGGCACATATGGTTGGGTCATTGGTGATATGGCGCTATCTCCGACAGGTGACATTTATGCTTCCGTGAAGCAGCCGTCTAGCGCGTGGAATATCATGCGTTTTGTCGCCAAAGAGCAGCGCTGGTTGGCTGTCACTGAAACATCAGCAACCGAGCATCAATTGAGTTTTACCCAAGAGGGTGAGTTGCTGTTCAGCGCCGATTACACGGGGCGTTATCAGATCTACCGAATGGACTTGGCCAGTTTGCAGCTGGAGCAGTTAACCAATGAAATTGGCGGTGCTTTTTCTCCGCAATGGAATCAATCGCAAGGGCTTATCTACCAAGCTTATGAGCATGATGGTTACCATTTGCGCCACATTCCGGCGGTGACGGCTTTCAATGAGGCTCCGCTGTCTTCCTTTGCCAAGGTGACATCCGTTGCTTCGACGCCGATATCTCAGGTCGAAAAAAGTGACACTACCGACTACTCACCGTTGTCGACTTTAACGCCACGTTATTGGGTTCCTGTTTGGCAAGGGGATGATAACCAATCGTTACTTGGTTTCTCGACCAGTGGTTCAGATGTGTTAGGGCGACATCAATATGAAATCCAAGCGGCTTGGGATACAAAAAATGCGTTGGCGACGTACCAATTGGGATATCAATATGACAACCGTTGGCAAGCGACGCTCAGCCGAGAGCATGAGTTTAAGTTAAACCCATTGACCAATAAAGACGATCGCATTGTCCGCCAAGATGATTTAACGTTACAACGTAATTATTTATGGCATGGCCTCGATGATAACTTAATGTTTGGTATCGGAACTTATTGGCAGAAAGAGTCACTGATCAAAGCGCCTCAAGGTACGCGCTATACACAAGCCAGTGATGAGTGGCTAGCAGGGACTGCGCTGCAATGGGATAACCGTGAAGGCTTATTGAATGTTCCTGGTTATGCGTGGGGTCATTACGCTGATTTGGTATGGGAGTCCAATGTTGGCGGTGATTACTCTGGACAAAAATGGCAGGCGCAGTGGCAAGCACATTGGGACCTCCCGGGGAGCTTCAATCTTACCACTCACCTTGCGGCAGGTTATGCAGATTCAAAAGCTAAAGCGTTTGAGCTAGGCAGTTACGAAGGCGACAGCGCGCAGCTCTATGGTCGTCAACAGATAGCGTTGCGTGGCTACAGCTCTGCGGCTCAAGTAGGGCAAGCTTACGCGACACAAAGTGTTGAACTAAGTCGCTTATTGTATCGCGCTGAACGAAACTGGAATTTGTGGCCAATTGGCTTGGGGGATATTTCAGGTTCTGTATTTGTCGACTCAGGATCAAGCTGGAACGATAACCAAAACTACCAAGCCCTGACGGGGATTGGTGCTGAAATGCAGATCGATACCATCGTACTTTATGGCGGCACGTTACCAGTACGGATTGGTTACGCTCATGGATTAGACAGTAAATTAGGCAAAGATGAAGTGTATATCAAGCTAACTGCTCAGTTTTAACCGTTTGTTGAGGAGTAAAGGGTCGCATCAAATGCGACCCTTTTTGCGTTGTAAGCCGAAGCAAGGCTTACTGGCCACTCAAACATGAGAGCATGGTTACTTTTAGCTAACAATGCGAGGGTTATACCTGAAAACGACTCACGGTATTTTGCAACATCGCCGCTAATTGGCTAAGTTCGACGCACGCTTGAGCGGCGCTGGAAGAACCTTGTGCAACTTGCTTGGCTGATTCACTAATGCGTTCGATATTGCGGCTGAGCTCTTCGCTAACCGAATCTTGCTCTCCGCACGCACTGGCGATTTGAATGGTCATATCAGCAATATGCGCGCTTTGATTACTAATGTGGTCAATCGCGATTTGAGTTTGGCCACTTTGCTCCACACATTGTCCCATAAGTACACTGCTTTGTGACGTCGCTTCACGAGCACGCAGTGCACATGTTTGTAGGCTTTGGATAATATTGACGATGTCGCCCGTCGATTGCTGAGTTTTGCCAGCTAAAGCACGGACTTCATCAGCCACAACCGCAAAACCACGCCCTTGTTCACCAGCACGCGCCGCTTCAATTGCTGCGTTAAGTGCAAGCAAATTGGTTTGGTCGGCGATGTTGCTTATCACGTCAACGACAACGTTAATTTGCTGTGCTTGTTGCTCAAGTTCTAATACGCGTTGTTCTGCTTGATCAATTTCTTGAGTCACAAGAGAGATAGCATTAGCGACGGAATCCATCTGTTTTGATCCAAGGATGGATTGTTGGTTACTTTCACGAGCGGCGTCAGAAGCGACTTCTGTGCTTCGTGCCACTTCTGCAACCGTTGATTTCATTTGCGTCATGGCCGTAGCAATGTGCATGACCTCGACCTGTTGCTCTTGCATGCCCTGTGATGTCTGTTCAGAGACGGCGCTAACTTCATCGACAGCATGAGATAGTTGAGTCGCTCCGGCGATGATCTCTTCCACCATTGAGCGTAAATTCTCTTGCATACTTGAACACGCATCGGCCAATTCACCTAGCTCATCTTGCCCAATATGCTGACGTGCTAATCGATGGCTTAAATTACCTCCAGCAATGGCGTTCGCTTGCTGTACAACCAACTGTAGTGGCTGGCAGATTAAGCGAGAAAGTAATAGTGTAATGAACACCATAAACGCTATCAGCGCAACGATGCTGCCTGTGGAAAATGAGGTGATAGCTTGAATAAGCGTCATCAGTTCAGAGCGATTTTTGGCAACAAAGGTTTGGTTTAAATTGAGAAGATCGTCAATCGCACTCTCTAGGCGTTCAAATGTAACCAAAGAGGCTGAAATATCCCCTTGAGCTTTTACGATATTTTGATTGAGGATATCGTCATTAAAAGAGCCAAGCGCAGTTAAGTAGTCACGCCAGAGGTTTTTAACTGGCATAAAAATCGAACGCTCGTGATCGGTCCAAACCGCACGCTCATAGGTGGCTAGTGCACTATCAATTGCTTGATAGTGTTCCTGCATCCAACGAATATCCTCCGTAATTTCGGCTTGATCGGTTGCGGAAAGCAAACTGATTTGAGCACGTCGCACAGAAGCCATATTGTATTTGACGTTATTGACCATCATCATTGATGGGAGTGTGTCATCCGTTAGATTGAGTAGGTCATTTTGTATTTCGTTCAATGAACGATATAGGTAATAACCGAAGGCGATGTTGACTAACGCGATAATAGTAAAGGCAAGCGCAATTTTTTTGCGAATGGCTAAATCTTTTAAAAAAGACATGGTAATAAGTGACCTCGGAGTAAAACAACGGAGTTATACCTGTCCCACTTGCAGCATTGCTGTATTGATCATGTTCATTGACGCCAATCCCACCATTTTATTGATGTTTTTTCGGCCTCACTTACTGGTCATCGACAGCATCCTAAGTGGCTTGGGTATCGGGTCACGTCCATATGAAAATAGAGAGATATCCATAAAGTTGTGCATCGTATCACAATTGAAACTTGACTCCTATGGTGTTTTTGAGATTTTTGTGAGTGAAATATTGGGTGTGAAGAGCTTAGAATAACGCTCAAGACGGTTATTTTAGTGTTGTTAAGGTCACAATTCTTTACATCTCAACCACCTAGTTTATAGTGATTTCCATTTCGAATTGAGTGCTAATTGGGTAACGAAAGGGATGGTTGTACTGTTCACTTGGTACTTTTGGCGTTAGGGTAAACGGAAAAAGGTATTTGAATCATGAAATTAAAAACACGTTTACAGCTACTGTCTGCGATCGAACATAAAACTGAAATTCCGATGCTGCTACTATCGGTAGTGTATGTGATCGTCGCTTTACTACCAGATATTGCACCTTTACAGCCCGAAGAGCTTGATTTTCTGGAGCATCTGCTTTGGATTATTTGGGCATTGTTTGCAACGGAGTTATTGGTCAAGGTCTTACTCAGCCCACATCCAGTGCGTTACATGGTAAAAAACTGGCCAGATGTGTTGATTGTTGCCATGCCTTTCCTGCGTCCGCTCCGTTTTTTACGCATTTTACTGATCTTGCCAAGAGCATGGCGTCAAACAAAGGCGGTACTGAGACAAAAAACGCTCAGCTTTATTGGGCTAACCAGCTTATCGACAGTGCTTCTTTCTGCGGCTTTTGTCTATTTGGTCGAAAAAGGCACGGATAGCCCAATCAATGATTTTTCTGATGCGATTTGGTGGGCAATGACCACGATTACTACGGTAGGGTATGGTGATATGTATCCTGTTACCCCGTTTGGTCGTGGTGTTGCGGTCTTTTTAATGCTTACGGGCATAACACTTTTTGGTTTATTGACGGCCAGTGTTGCATCTTTCTTCATTGAAGATGATGAACAATCAGCGGCGAAGCATAGCCAGCATCATAATAAACAGCTCAATCAAGTATTAAAACAACTGTCTGCTCATCAGCCAGTTCGAAAACGTTTTCATTTAGCTCGCTACCGTGATCAGTTGGCTTCTCGTCATAATAAATAACCACTGAAGTTCTAGTTATCATCGTATTGGAATGCCAGAGATTGATCTAGGTGGTTTTAAGCAGAGTGATAAACTCACTGAGCGGCATAGGCTTATAAAAGAAATAGCCTTGCAAATAGTCAATCTCTCTTTCGTTCAAAAAGTCAATCTGGCCTTGGGTTTCCACACCTTCTGCTATGGTTTTTAACCCAAGTCGCTTAGCTAAATCGACTAAGTTTTCAACAATATGACTAGAGATCGCATCACTACCGATCATGGTAATAAAGCTTCTGTCGATTTTTAAAATGTCAAACTTGAACTCTTGCAAATAGTTCAAACTAGAATGACCCGTACCAAAATCATCAATTGCTAGCAACACACCTATTTTATCCAATGACTGGAAGAGCTTTTTTGCTTCATCACTATCAATAACCAACTCTCTCTCAGTGAGCTCTAGCGTTAAAATATGTTTACGATTGTTGAAGGTTTCAATGAAATGTTTGCAATCATCAAACAAATTGGAAGCAACACAATGTTTGGCCGAAATGTTAAATCCAATACTGAAATGCTCTGGAAATTGTGACTGATGTAATGAAAGTTCATGCTCTACTTGGGACATTAACTGAGTCGTAATAGGAATGATTAGCCCAGATTCCTCCGCTAAAGGAATAAAAAGATCGGGCCTCACTAATCCATGAACAGGATGTTGCCAGCGGGCAAGCACTTCGATATGGCAGAGCTGACCACTACCATCAACAATCGGTTGTACATACGGAACGAATTCGTTGGATTGAATAGCGCGTTTTACTTCTCCTTGCATTGACGAAGCTTGGCCGAGTTTCCAAAAAACAAATCCGCCTAAACCGATTCCCATTAAGAGAGCTAACATCGCACTGGTTTGTTTGGTGTTTTTAAAATAAAGCCAGTAATCATCAATAGTTAATAGGGTCGATAGTGAATAAGGGTAGCGTTCTGAAGTATTAATGATTGTGGGAAATAATGGTTCGGAAGTTACAACGCCAGTCTCGTCGAGGTGATTTTTGCCAACGTGAAAATAAAGTTTGCCATAGCGATCAAGTAAAATAAGCATGTTAGTTAGGTAATAGGAACTAACACCAGTGATCACCATACCCTGTTCGTAAGTTCTGTGAAAAGCCAACACAGGCCGGAGAGGTGTGAGTCGATTACCAGCCATTAAATAGAGCTCACCACTGACATAGCTGTCGATTTGGTAGTGATCGTTTACTTGACCGGTTAACGAATTACAATAAATAGTGTTTTGTTTGGCTAAATTGATGGTCCGGATATCGGGAGTTGTCGCCACTAGCTCGCGCAAATAACGAGTAGCATCTAGGCAATCCATATTAAGGTAGGGCGCCGCACGCTCGTTGGCAACATGAGCATTTCTTAGCAGTAGATTAATGTAATCTATACCTTTTACCAGAACGTTTTGCATGTGATGATTCAAATCAGCTCGTGTCTGCCAAGCGATAATTGGGCTAGCTACAACGATGGGCAGTAAGCAAAATAGTAAGCTAACTACCCACCGTCTACATCGTTCATATTTTACAAATGTCTGCATCTGGTCCGAGTGCTATTTGTTTAATCATGCAGTAAGCGTAGCAAATATCCTCTGAAAACCATCCGTTTATTTCGCAGTTTGCTTGAACTTCAACACGACTTACGCCCTTGTAAGTACAAGCCATCATTTAGCCAATCCATCGATCAAGCATATGCTTATCTGGTAGCGCTGTCATTGCCCCTTTTTGAGTGGTGGCTAATGCTCCGCAGCCATTAGCCCATTGCACTGCGTTTATGATAGTACCCTTAGTAAACCACTCTTTATGTAATGACAACTGACAAAGTAATCCACCGACAAAAGCATCTCCGGCACCTGTTGTATCGATAGGTTTTACGGCTTTTCCCGTAATCATTGTTTGCATCTCTGCGGTGATCACCAGCGCTCCTTTTGCACCTTGAGTAATGACAATCAGCGGAATGTTCAATTCTTTCACTGAGATTAATCCCTGCTCAAGGCTAGGGCGCTGCGTGAGCAAGAGCAGTTCGTCATCGGAAAACTTAACCACATCCGCCATTGCCACCACGCTCATCACCACTGGGATCATCTCTTCGGAGTTAGGCCAAACCTCTTCTCGTAGATTGGGATCAAAACTGACAAATCCACCGTTGGTTTTGATGCGTTTAATCGCTTCAATGGTAGTGCTGCGACTCGGTTCACTGGCCAGTGCAATGGAGCAACAATGCAGCCATTCGCCCGCTAAAAAGGTGGGAATGTCTGAACATTGGACAAATTGATCCGCGCTCGGTTTCACCATAAAGGTAAAACTGCGTTCGCCGTGCGAGTCTAAATCGACCACGACGGTTGATGTTCTTTGTTGATCATCCAACTGCAAATATCGGGTGTCCACTTTCTCTTCGGTTAATGTGGATTGCATAAAGCGCCCCATAGGGTCATTACCCACACGGCCAAAAAAGGCGCTATTACCCCCCAATCTTGCGATGGCAACAGCCACATTCGCCGGAGCACCGCCCGGACATTTTAGATAGTGTGCTTCACCATCAGGAATTAAGTCGACGACCGCGTCGCCTGTCACCCAAACTCGATTCATTTTTTCTTCCAATATCCGTGTTATTCGCTGAAGAAATAAGCCCACTCACATCGAGCGGGCTTAGGAGCATAACAGCCTTGGGGGTTACGCTGTTGCTTGTTTATCAAGCTTTGCGCGCTCTTTGGCACCCAAAACAAGTGTTAAGGTAAAGGCAATGACAAAAGAAATCAGCATACCAATCATGTAGTAGCTGATTTTCTCTGGGTTAATGGAAATCACTCCAGGAAGCCCAGCCGCGCCTAACGCTTGTGCTTTGACATTAAACAAGGTAATGAATGCACTGGCACAAGCTGAACCGATGATCGCAGCAATAAATGGGTAGCGAAGTTTCAGGTTTACACCGAACATTGCGGGTTCGGTAATGCCCAGAAGGGCGGTCACACCTGATGGAATCGCAATGCCTTTTAATTTGATATCTTTGGTGTTCATACCAACCGCTAAAGCAGCTGCACCTTGTGCGACGTTTGACATGGCCGCAATAGGAAAAATAAACGTACCGCCAGTAATGGCGATGTCAGCCAATAGCTGTGTTTCGATAGCAATAAAGCTGTGGTGCATGCCAGTAATCACAAACGGTGCGTAGATAAAGCCAAACAGTGCACCACCAATGAAGCCAGCAGAATCGTATAGCCAGTTCAGCCCATCACCCAATAGAAAGCCGATATCGCGGGTAATCGGACCTACCAGAGTGAAGGTTAAAAAGCCTGCAATGAAAATCGAGAGCATAGGCGTCAGTAAATTATCCAGTACAGAAGGGATAATTTTGCGCAGGCCATTTTCGATTTTTGCAAGAATAAAGGCGGAGACTAAAACGGGTAAGACAGAGCCTTGATAGCCGACTTTCTGGATCTCAAAACCAAAAATATTCCAAGTAGGTATGGTGCCTGCGACAGACGCGCCGCCAAATCCCCAACCATTAAGCAGGTCTGGGTGAACCATCAACATACCTAATGCTGCGCCAAGGAATGGGTTGCCGCCGAATTTTTTAGAAGCAGAAAATGCCAACAAAACAGGAAGATAAACAAAAGGGGCGTTAGCGAAGGTGTTGATCATGCTGGCAAGATCAGCCAAGCCCGGGTTGGCATCAATCAGTGACTGCCCTTCGATAAAAAGCCCTGTGGCTGTCAGTACATTGAACAACCCCATCAATAAACCGCCAGCAACGATGGCCGGGATAATAGGGACAAAAATGTCAGACAACCCTTTAACGGCGCGCTGCACTAGGTTCTGCTTTTGTGCACCCGCGCTTGCAACATCATTGGTTGACATTTCAGCAAGGCCGGTCAACTTGGCCATTTCCGCATAAACTTGGTTAACGATACCGGAGCCAAAAATAATTTGATATTGGCCAGCGACTTTGAATTGTCCTTTGACACCTTCAAGTGAATCAATGGCTTGTTCATCAACCAATGCGTCATCTTTTAGCGCTAATCTTAAACGTGTTGCACAGTGAGCAAGGGCTTGGATATTTTCTCTGCCACCTAATTGCTCTAATAATTGTTTTGCTATGACTGGATAGTTCATAACCCACCCCGGTTGTTGTTTGGTATCCAGATGACTTGATCTCTTTAAGATAAGCATGGTGGATAAAATTAAAATAAGTATTTTTGGGAACGTTTGCAGAGTGGATTTTTGATGAATAATTCAAAGTAGTCAAAAGCCAACCATTGATTCTGTGAATTAGATCAGTAAAAGAGAGATCGATAATTCTACAAACAGCGTTAGAATCACACTATTCGATCGTTTGCAGCGCTGAGTTTTGCAAACAATCCCAAAATAGAATGAGTAAGGTTATGTATGTCGAGTTTGCACGATGTCGCTAAGCTGGCCGGAGTTTCTAAATCGACGGTTTCACGCGTTGTAAATGATGAGTATGGTGTTAAAGAGTCTACAAAAATCAAAGTGTTAAAGGCAATTTCCGAATGCGGCTATATGGTCAACCAAGTCGCTAAAGATCTCAAATCACAAAAAACCAATTTAATTGGAGTCATCGTTCCGCGAGTCTCTTCGCATGCGACAGCACAAGGCGTTGATGGTTTAAGTGCCATATTTGAACAAGCGGGCAAACACGTGTTGCTTGCCAATACTCATCAAGATCACGCTAAAGAATTGGAATATATTCAAATATT
>NZ_NDIO01000423.1:0-10131 GCF_002241085.1 Vibrio sp. V03_P4A6T147 | reverse complement strand
CTAGTAGGGGCCGTGTTGGGAATGGTCATTTCACGATTGACTACGCCTCAATATAAAAACCAAAAGTCTCTACAAAAAGAATTAGATAACGCGAAATTTAGTTTGGAACAACAACGCCAAGAATTGTCGGATCACTTTGCTCAAGCGGCAGAAATACTCGATACCCTAGGTAAAGATTATACAAAACTGTATCAACACATGGCCAAAACATCGTCCGAAATTCTGCCGAATATGCCAGAGCAAGATAACCCATTTATCAAAAAAATCGCTCTGCATAATGATACAGATAAAAGCAACGATGACATTTTGGAACAGCCACCGAAAGATTATGCCAATGGTGCAACAGGGCTTTTTAATACCCCCAAAAAAGAGATCATTCATTCTGCAGACGTGGTTAAGGTGAAAGCCGTTTAATCTGAATTCATGAACTTTATAAAGGTTTTTGAGTCATAAACCTCACGAGAGTGTTGAAGTTTTGTCTTTCGTACAAATATTAAACTTCGAACACAGTTATTCCAAAGGAGCTTATGATGAAAAAACCTTTACTTCTTTTAACCGCTCTATCGTTAAGTTTAAGTTCAATCATCACCCCACTACCCGCAATGGCAGCGCTACCCTTTTCTGTCAGTGGTGAGCCACTGCCGAGCTTAGCACCGATGCTAGAGCAAGTGACACCAGCGGTTGTTAGTATCTCAGTTGAGGGAACTCAAGTCTCCCATCAACGTTTACCCGAGCAGTTTCGATTTTTCTTTGGTCCTGACTTCCCAATCGACCAATCGCAAGAGCGGCCATTTAGAGCATTAGGCTCTGGTGTCATTACTGACGCAGACAAAGGTTATGTTGTGACTAATTATCACGTCATCGATGACGCTGATAAGATTCGCGTCAAACTATACGACGGCCGAGAATACGATGCGGAGCTCGTCGGTGGCGATAAAATGTCCGATATCGCGCTAATCAAACTCAAAAAAGCAAAAAATTTAACCCAAATTCGTATCGCGGATTCAGACAAACTGCGTGTAGGTGATTTCACTGTCGCGATCGGGAACCCGTTTGGTCTTGGTCAAACGGTGACTTCCGGCATTGTTTCTGCGCTAGGACGAAGTGGACTTAATCTTGAAAACTTTGAGAACTTTATTCAGACCGATGCCGCGATTAACAGTGGCAACTCTGGTGGTGCCTTAGTCAATCTCAATGGTGAATTGATTGGGATTAATACCGCGATTCTTGGGCCGAATGGTGGCAACGTTGGGATCGGTTTTGCAATACCATCAAATATGATGAAAAACTTGACCGAACAGATCTTAGAATTTGGTGAGGTAAAACGTGGCGTGCTCGGCGTTCAAGGGGGTGAAATAACCTCTGAACTGGCTGAAGCGCTAGGCTATGAGTCAAGTAAAGGGGCGTTTGTTAGCCAAGTTATCAAAGATAGCGCCGCCGATAAAGCAGGGATCAAAGCGGGTGATGTCATCACAGCTATTAATGGAAAAAACGTTTCTACCTTCAATGAATTAAGAGCCAAAGTGGCAACATTAGGTGCAGGTAAAAAAATCACAATCGATGTTATCCGCGATGGTAAAAGCAAAACCTTCGACGTAACCTTGAGTGAAAACAACACCACAACCAAAGCAGAGCAACTTCACTCGGGGTTGACTGGTGCGGCACTGACCAATACGACGGTTCAAGACCCAATCGCTGGCGTTAAAGTGACTGCTATAGAGAAAGGGTCAGCGGCAGAAGCGTATCAACTACAAAAAGAGGACATCATCATTGGTGTTAACCGCCAACGAGTGAAAAACCTCGCACAATTACGCGAAATTTTGGAGAAAAAGCCGAGCATACTTGCGATGAATATCCAACGAGGTGATAGAACCATTTACTTGGTTATTCGCTAATTAGTGAGAATCGCTTGTGGAGCGATCAGGGCAGCATTTGAATGCTGCCCTTTTCTTATTCAATCATGTAGTGCTATTCTTCCTCTCTCAAGCTCAGGTGTAAAATAAGCTGAGTATATAGCGGGTTTTGTTTGGGGAAGATATGCTTAACTTTTTACTTCGTTCAGTGGGGCTTGGGCTTCTCGCTGCTGTTGTTATTTTACTAGCGGTTCCCTCGCTACGTTCAAATGTTCTCCCGCAAATCGCGGCCGAAGAGTCTCCCAATGCGCTCTCTTTGCAAATTTCGTTTAACCAAGCCGTTCGCCGCGCCGCACCTGCTGTAGTCAATATTTACAACCAAAAATACACCGAAAGCGATCGCAGTAAACTGTCGATTCAAGGGTTAGGCTCTGGTGTAATTGTGAGCGAGAAAGGGTACATCATTACCAACTATCACGTAGTAGCCCAAGCCGACCAAATCGTAGCGGCCTTACAAGATGGCCGTCTCGCAGCAGCGCAATTAGTAGGCAAAGATCGACGCACGGATATCGCAATTTTGCGAATCGAAGGAACGAACCTTCCCGTTATTCCACAAAATCCCAATTACTCGGTGAAAGTTGGCGATGTGGTACTGGCCATTGGCAATCCATACAACCTTGGACAAACCACTACTTTTGGTATCATTTCTGCCACTGAACGTTCATCAGTCAGTACCGATGGACGTCAAGCTTTCATCCAAACTGATGCGGCCATTAATGAAGGCAATTCAGGTGGAGCTTTGGTCAACACTCAAGGAGAGCTGGTAGGTATAAACACGGCTTCGTTTCAACAAGCAACTGAAATGAAAACCGATGGTATATCATTCGCAATTCCCTACAAATTAGCCAATACCATTATGGAAAAAATCATTGCTGATGGACGCGTGATTCGCGGCTATATCGGTATTGATGGGCAAGATATTACTCCAGTAACATCTCGCCTACTTGGCAGTGAACATATTGGCGGCATAGTTGTGTTGGGCATTGACCCCAATGGCCCTGCGGAAACGGCTGGTTTTAAAGAGCGGGACATTATTCTAAAAATTGGCGGTAAAAAAATTAATGGTCGCAAGAGTGTGATGGAAATTGTCACTGACTTGCGCCCAGGTACCGTTGTCGATGTGCTCATCTTACGTAAGGGTGAAGAGATGACACTTCCCGTGACAATTGTTGAAGACCTACGCGAATAAAACTAAGCCACCAAAAACAAAACAAAGAGACATAAAAAAGCCCCCAACTCACGAAGGGGGCTTTTATTTATAGACTTTTACTCTTGCTCAAGATCTGAATCACTAAGTTCTGATTCAATCTCAATCGCAGTAACACGTTGTAACCCTCTCGGCAGTAAGCTACCTCGACGTCCACGCTCACCACGGAAGTTTTCTAGATCGCTGGCTTTTAAACCAAGTTTGCGTTTGCCGGCATAGAGCGTAATAGCCGCTCCTTGAGGCAAGGAGATTAAATGTGACACAAACTCTTCACGCTCTTTGGACTTAGCCGCAGGAATATTGATTATTTTGTTGCCTTTTCCTTTGGTTAGCTGTGGTAAATCTTTGATTGGGAATAGCAACATTCGGCCCTGATTCGTGATCGCTAAAATATCATCAGACTCCAAATTACCGATGGCCTGCGGCGTCATTACCTCTGAGTTCTCAGGCAAATTAACTAAGGCTTTACCACTACGGTTTTTCGACAGCAGTTCACCACCTTTACAAACAAAACCATAACCGGCATCCGAGCCCACTAACCAGAGTTGATCCTCTTCCCCCATCACTACTTGGCGAATAGACGAGCCCTCTGTGATGTTGAGACGCCCCGTAATCGGCTCACCTTGACTGCGCGCCGAAGGTAGCGAGTGAGCTTCAAGCGAATAACTTCGACCATCGCTACCCAAGAATACGACCTGTTGATTGCTCTTACCACAAGCATGAGCCAAATACTGGTCGCCGGATTTGTAGCTCAAACTTTGGCAATCCACATCATGCCCTTTGGCATGACGTACCCAGCCTTTTTCCGAAAGCACAACGGTGATCGCTTCACTTGGCACAAGGTCACGCTCAGTCAACGCTTTAGATTCAGCACGCTCAATCAGTGGTGAACGGCGATCATCACCGTACTTCTCAGCATCCGCTTTGATCTCTTTCTTCAACAATGTGTTCAAGCGACGCTCAGAACCAAGCAACTGCTCTAATTTTTCGCGCTCTTTGGCAAGCTCATCTTGCTCACCACGAATCTTCATCTCTTCAAGTTTGGCTAAGTGGCGAAGTTTGGTATCTAAAATCGCATCGGCTTGAATAGCACTAATACCAAAACGGGCCATCAGTACCGCTTTAGGTTCATCTTCAGTACGAATGATTTCAATCACTTCATCAATATTCAGATAAGCAATGAGCAAACCTTCCAAGATGTGCAAACGCGCCATGACTTTATCAAGACGGTACTGTAAGCGGCGGCGAACCGTGGTGCGACGAAACTCAATCCACTCAGAAAGAATGGTCACTAAACCTTTCACTTCAGGACGATTGTTTAAGCCAATCATGTTCAAGTTAACACGGAAGCTTTTCTCTAGATCGGTTGATGCGAATAAGTGGCTCATCAACAAGTCACAATCTACGCGGTTAGAACGCGGCACAATAACAATACGCGTAGGGTTCTCGTGATCCGATTCATCGCGTAAATCTTCAACCATTGGCAATTTCTTCGCGCGCATTTGGTTAGCGATTTGTTCGAGCAATTTAGCGCCTGAGACTTGATGAGGTAATGCTGTGATCACAACATCACTCCCCTCTTTATGCCAAACCGCGCGCATTTTGATACTGCCGCGACCTGAGCGATATATTTTCTCAATTTCAATTCTGGGTGAAATAATTTCCGCTTCGGTCGGATAATCTGGCCCTTGCACGTACTGCATCACATCATGCAGTTGCGCTTCCGGGTTATCGATCAGGTGAATCGTCGCATCGGCAATTTCACGCACATTGTGTGGCGGGATATCGGTCGCCATGCCCACCGCAATTCCCGTGACGCCATTGAGCAAAATATGAGGTAAACGCGCCGGCAGCATTTGTGGTTCTTGCATTGTCCCATCAAAGTTAGGCTGCCAATCAACGTTGCCTTGTCCAAGCTCACCCAGTAAAACTTCAGCGAATTTAGACAGTTTCGCTTCGGTATAACGCATCGCCGCGAAGGATTTTGGATCGTCCGGAGCACCCCAGTTACCTTGACCATCCACCAGTGGATAGCGGTAAGAAAAGGGTTGTGCCATTAATACCATCGCTTCGTAACAGGCCGAATCACCGTGCGGGTGGTATTTACCGAGCACGTCACCAACGGTACGCGCTGATTTTTTGTACTTGGCTGACGCCGAGAGTCCAAGCTCCGACATCGCATAAATAATACGTCGCTGTACCGGTTTTAAACCATCGCCAATATAAGGCAGTGCGCGGTCCATGATGACGTACATCGAATAATTGAGATAGGCGTCTTCAGTGAACTTACGCAGCGGCAGTTTCTCAACACCATCAAAGGTTATTTCAGTTGACATTTATTGCACCTCTGCCATATCGCCATAACGTTGCAACCATGCGCGGCGGTCATCTGCACGCTTTTTACCTAGCAACATGTCCATCATCTCATCCGTTGCTTCAGCATCATCAATGGTCAGTTGCACCAAGCGGCGCGTGTTTGGATCCATCGTTGTTTCACGCAATTGAAGCGGATTCATTTCACCCAAACCTTTAAATCGCTGTACGTTGATTTTGGCTTTTTTCTGGCTAAGTCGCTCTAAAATGCCCTCTTTTTCAGCATCATCGAGTGCATAAAAGACCTCTTTGCCGCAGTCGATCCGATACAAAGGAGGCATCGCAACAAAAATATGACCCGCTTTGACTAATGCTCGGAAATGTTTGGTAAATAAGGCACAAAGCAAGGTGGCAATATGTAAACCATCAGAGTCAGCATCCGCGAGAATGCAGATTTTACCGTAACGCAATCCATCGAGATCGTCGTTATCAGGATCAATCCCAAGCGCAACAGAGATATCATGCACTTCTTGTGAAGCCAGCACTTGGTCTGCCGACACTTCCCACGTATTTAAAATTTTCCCACGCAGTGGCATAACCGCCTGAAATTCGCGATCGCGCGCTTGCTTAGCACTGCCACCTGCTGAATCCCCTTCGACAAAGAAGATTTCCGTGCGGCTCAGGTCTTGCACTGAACAGTCGGTCAATTTACCGGGGAGCGCGGGGCCCGATGCGATTTTTTTCCGTACCACTTTTTTGCTGGCTCGCATGCGGCGATGCGCATTGGCAATGCACACTTCGGCAAGTAATTCAGCGAGTTGTGGTTTTTCATTCAGCCATAAACTAAAAGAGTCTTTTATCACACCTGAAACAAAAGCCGCGGTTTGACGTGAAGAAAGGCGCTCTTTGGTTTGCCCTGCAAACTGTGGGTCTTGCATCTTAACCGACAACACATAAGAACAGCGGTCAAAGACATCTTCACCAGTTAACTTAACGCCACGCGGCAACAGGTTGCGGAATTCACAGAATTCACGCATCGCATCGAGCAACCCTTGGCGTAAGCCGTTAACGTGCGTACCACCTTGTGCGGTCGGGATTAAGTTAACATAGCTTTCAGTGATCATCTCACCACCTTCAGGTAGCCAAATCACTGCCCAGTTGGCCGCTTCAGTTTCAGCGACAAACTCACCCGTAAATGGCTCTTCGGGCAATAAGGTGTAACCCTTTACGCCTTCTGCGAGATAATCTTTTAGGCCGTCTTCGTAGTACCAACGGTGCTCAAGATTGTTAACCTTATCACTAAAGGTGATCTCGAGCCCCGGGCAAAGTACCGCTTTAGCGCGCAAATTATTGATTAGGCGAGTCACTGAAAAGTTAGGCGAATCAAAGTAGCTGGTATCGGGCCAAAAGTGGACACTGGTCCCTTTATTGCGACGACCACAGGTGCCAGTTACTGTCAATTCCTCGACTTTATTACCGTGCTCAAACGCCATTTCATAGATTTGCCCATCACGGCGAACGGTCACTTCCACACGCTTGGATAGGGCATTCACTACGGAAATACCTACCCCATGTAAACCACCGGAGAACTGGTAGCTTTTGTTTGAAAACTTACCACCCGCATGCAATTTACAGAAGATAAGCTCAACGCCTGATATTTTCTCTTCAGGGTGAATATCAACAGGCATACCACGCCCATCATCGATCACTTCAAGTGATTGATCTGCGTGGAGAATAACTTGTACCTTGGAGGCATATCCGGCTAGCGCTTCATCGACACTGTTATCGATAACTTCTTGGCCTAAATGGTTAGGTCGCGCGGTGTCCGTATACATCCCAGGTCGGCGACGTACTGGTTCTAAACCATTAAGAACTTCAATGGCCCCAGCATTATATTGTTCAGTCATAATACGGAATGCTTTTATAGATAAATGATTCGTTACTTTTTCGGCAGTTTATCAATGATGTGCTTGTGATTAATTAACGACAACAACGCTGATTTTTTCAGCATTACAAACTGCAAAAGTATAGATAGGACATAGTCTGGAAGAGCCTTGCTTATGTCAAGCGAGATAAGTAAGTTACAGGTAAAATTATGACTCCCCCCTCAATGAATCGGTCAGAGATCTAGGAATTCGATGATTTGTCGCGGATATCGCTCAAAGTTAACAAAACTATGATCGCCGCCAAATTCAACCGTCTGTTTTGCTCCCGTCAATTTAGCGACGGCTTGACGGTAATCTAAGACTTCATCGCCCATTTGTTGCAACAACCAAAATGACGTGACGTCATTAATTTTAACCTCTAATGCTTTGAGCTCTTCAATATGTTTCGCCTCTAGCCGATAGTGCTCTTGCGTGTAGGGGTTGACTTGTTCGCCTAAAAAATTGACCAATAATTCATACGGTTTGATTGCTGGGTTTATCACCACGGCACGAAAACCAAACAAATGGTTTAACCAAATAGACAAATACCCGCCTAATGAACTCCCCACCAGCGCAATACGATATTGATCTTGATGTTGATGAATAAGATCAAGTAGATATTCCGCAGCTTGCGCGGGAAAACTGGGTAACTTAGGCACCATCACTTTGATATCAGGACGCTGCATTTGGCAATACTTCACCATCACTTGTGCTTTGTGCGACAGCGGCGAGCTATTAAAGCCGTGAATATAAAGCAGCATAGGTTGACGAGTAGGCATCTCAGTATCCATTAGCGTTAAAATCCGGTTGGAATGCGCCGTTAGCTAAACGTTTGACTTGAGTTTCTATTTGACCATCAGCAGATAGCGTCAATTCACGCCATCCTGGGGAAGTGCGATCCAAAGCAAAATCATCTGAATTGGGCTTAAATTGTACACAGGTCGAGGGAGTGGCCATCACTCTGACACCGTGATGGAGTTTATCCATATTTTGATGAACATGACCACACAGGACGGCTTTCACATTGCGATGTTGCGTGACGATATTCCAAAAAGCATCGCTGTCTTTAAGGCTATGTTGATCGAGCCAGGCACTCCCCACCAATAGAGGATGATGATGCAGCACAATCAAGGTGTGTCGCTGATGGTACGTCGATAATTTTTCGTCAAGTAAAGCCAATTGTTGATCGCTCAGCCGTCCATGCGGTACGCCTACAACTTGAGAATCGAGCATCACCATCTGCCAGTGTTCACCGAGTAATACATGCTCCGACTGTTGAATCTGCTCTGACGGGAATACGGCGCCCATATTGGGTTTAAAGTCGTGATTACCGGGAAGCCAAAAACAAGTTTTTTCTAATGAAGAAATACCACGAGAGAAACGAAGATAAGACTCAGCACTATGATCTTGCGAGATGTCGCCCGTAGCCAGAATTGCATCAAATTCAACATGTTGCGCGCAAATCTCTGCCACAACAGCATGAAAGCTATCTACCGTATTAACACTCAACAGGCTGCCATCATCCGGCGCAAACAGATGCGTATCGGTAATTTGTAGCAGCTTGATGCTGTCTGAATTGTCTAGAGTTGGCGACACGTTCAAAATTTATTAATCCAAATTGAATGACTAATTTTCATCTACGACGAAGACTAAATTGGAGCTCGGCTAATCCCGTGCTTTAAACAGAAAGTAAGCCAATCGCCTAAAAAGCGATTGATTTGCGCTTTCTCATCTTTTTGCATCATTTGTTCATTCGGGTAATCATAGCGAGCTTTGATCTGATTTATCCGCGCACTTGCACACACTTCGGAAACACGTGCATCGTGGTAAAGCCTGACAGACATCGACGGTAATGGAAATACTGAAACGTCATCACTCTGACAAATCTCCACTAAAGTTGTGTACTTTGTGACCTCTAGCACTTGTAATTGATAGGTCATTTGAGCAGCCTGATAACAGCGTAAGTCACCTACGCTCGGCTGACTGGGTAACAAAGCGTTCAATTTCGCGTAGTTAGTTTCGTACACACGCATTAGTTCCGATAAATCAACGTGATACGGTTTTTTCAATGCTAATTCTGCCATTGCAATTGTAACTGTTGATAGTTTAGCTCTAACCATTGTAAAGCGATAATTGAGGCACCATTCTCAATTTGGCCATTTTTCACTAAGCGGTAAGCCTCTTCACGGCTCATGACATGAACGTTGATGTCTTCACCTTCATAGTCCAGCCCATGTACGCCTTTAGCTTGCGTTGCATCGATTTCACCAACAAAGACGTCGAGTAATTCAGAGCATCCCCCAGATGATGGATAATAAGAGCTAATTTTTTCGATTCGGTTCACTTCAATTCCCGCCTCTTCCATCGCCTCTCGACGAATAACCTGCTCGGACGTTTCATTAGGGTCGATGACTCCAGCAACAATCTCCAGTTGCCAAGGATGGGCGTGCTCTAGTGCTCCAACTCGAATTTGCTCTATAATCACGACTTCATCACGCGCAGGATCATAAGGAAGCATAGCCGCAGCATGACCTCTTTCAAACATTTCTCTTTCAATCTCCTCACTCCATCCACCTTCAAACAACTTGTGTTTAAAGCGGTATTTCACCATGCGGAAAAAACCTTGGAACAGTGTTTCTTTTGAAATGACGTCCACATCTTGGGGCGTAAAAATGTTGTACCGTTTGTCAGACTGCTGCATTTGAAACCTCGCTCAGTGAATCTCATAGTTTAATCATGGAATTCATCCATCACCAAGGATATTGCTCAACTT
>NZ_NDIO01000313.1:0-10160 GCF_002241085.1 Vibrio sp. V03_P4A6T147 | reverse complement strand
AATGTCGAGAACGGAGCGCATTATGCGGATATGGCTCTAGAGCGTCAATAGTTTTTTTGAATAAATTCTTTGAAACCAACCGTTCGAACTTTTTTTGAACAAAGAGACGTGTTTGTGATCAAAAACGGTTAATAAATCATTAAGCTTATTGATTTTTCCTTGCTTGTCGCTAAGGTTGATTTTGAGAAAAAAACAAAAAAGCCAACAGAATCTGTCGGCTTTAATGGTGTATTAATGGCTGATTAACGAGTTATTTACACGTTGAAGCGGAAGTGGATAACATCGCCATCTTTTACGATATATTCTTTACCTTCCAAGCGCCATTTGCCCGCTTCTTTGGCTCCATTTTCGCCGCGATATTGAATGAAATCATCATAACCCACAACTTCAGCGCGAATGAAACCACGTTCAAAGTCGGTATGGATTTTTCCCGCCGCTTGCGGAGCCGTCGCACCGACCGGAATCGTCCATGCACGCACTTCTTTTACGCCTGCGGTGAAGTAGGTTTGTAGTGTTAGCAGTTCGTAACCGGTACGAATTACGCGGTTTAGACCGGGTTCTTCAATGCCTAAATCGGCTAAAAACTCGGCGCGATCTTCTTCTTCAAGTTCAGATAGTTCAGCTTCAATGGCCGCGCAAACAGCAACCACAGAATTGTTCTCTTTTTCTGCAAACTCTCTGACAGCATCAAGGTACGGGTTATTTTCAAAGCCATCTTCGCTCACGTTGGCGATATACATGGTCGGTTTCAACGTTAAGAAGTTGAGATAATCTACGGCGGCTAGCTCTTCTTTTGAGAGTTCAACCGTGCGAGCCATACCACCTTCCGTTAATACAGGGAGTAGCTTCTCTAATACGGTGATTTCAAATTTAGCGTCTTTATCGCCACCTTTGGCACGTTTTGCTTGACGCTGAATGGCGCGTTCACAGCTATCAAGGTCGGCAAGGGCAAGCTCTAGATTGATTACTTCAATATCTTCAATTGGCGATACTTTGCCTGCTACGTGAACGATATTTTCGTTCTCGAAGCAGCGAACAACGTGACCAATTGCATCTGTTTCACGGATATTGGCAAGGAATTTGTTGCCTAAACCTTCACCTTTTGACGCGCCAGCCACTAGGCCTGCGATATCGACAAATTCCATTGTCGTCGGAAGGATACGTTGAGGGTTTACAATTTCTGCTAACGCATCAAGACGAAGGTCTGGAACAGGAACCACACCCGTGTTTGGTTCGATAGTGCAAAACGGGAAGTTTGCTGCTTCGATGCCCGCTTTAGTTAGTGCATTAAATAATGTTGATTTACCCACATTTGGTAAACCCACGATGCCACATTTAAAACCCATGACTGTAACCTTATTCAGCTTTGAACGTATGTAAGCGATTTTGTGCTTTAGTTAGACCATCTTTTAGTAAAATGTCGAAGCAACGAACCGATTCGTCAACCGCGGCATCTAGGCACTCTTGCTCTTTGGCGGGTGCTTTACCTAAAACATAGCCTGCTACTTTATCTTTGTGCCCCGGATGGCCGATACCAATCCGCAGGCGGTAGAATTCTTTGTTATTGCCGAGTTTGCTGATGGTGTCTTTAAGGCCATTATGCCCGCCATGACCACCGCCCATTTTGAACTTAGCGACCCCGGGAGGTAAGTCTAGTTCATCATGTGCCACCATGATCTCTTCTGGTTTTATCTGGTAAAACTTGGCGATGGCCGCCACGGCTTTACCGGATAAATTCATAAAAGTTGTTGGGATCAATAAACGCAGATCTTCACCATTAACCACGATACGTCCGGTGAAACCGAAGAATTTGGCTTCGTTTTTCAAGGTGACGTTATGAACTCGGGCTAATTCTTCTACTACCCAAGCGCCGGCATTGTGCCTCGTTTTGGCGTATTCAGGACCAGGATTCGCTAGCCCGACAAGAAGTTTGATTGGTTGGCTCAAGGTTAGGATCTCTTTGCAATATCAAAAGCGCGGTATGATAGCACACAAAAGGGAAAGGGTGCGAGGCGCTAAAATAACAAAGGAAAAAGCACCTCATTTTTCAATGAAGTGCTTTAAAAGTATTTAAAAATAAGTAAATAAACTGAGTTTTAATTAAACATGGCAGAAATAGACTCTTCGTTGCTAATGCGACGAATCGCTTCAGCAAGCATGCTAGACAAGGTTAATTGTGTCACTTTGCCGGTTGCCGCCATCTCTTTAGATAGGGTGATCGAGTCTGTGACGATAACTTGGTCTAGTACTGAGTTTTTGATATTTTTTGCTGCGTTACCTGAGAATACCGCGTGCGTTGCGTAAGCAAACACACGTTTTGCTCCACGTTCTTTCAACGCTTCAGCGGCTTTACACAAAGTGCCGCCAGTGTCGATCATGTCATCCACGATCACACAATCGCGCCCATCAACATCGCCAATCAGGTTCATAACTTCAGACACGTTGGCGCGTGGACGACGTTTATCAACGATTGCGATGTCGATATCACCTAATGCTTTTGCAGTCGCACGAGCACGAACCACGCCACCAAGGTCAGGTGAAACCACAACAGGATCTTCTAACCCACGCGCTTTCATATCTTCAAGCAACACCGGCGTACCAAAGATGTTATCTACTGGGACGTCAAAGAAGCCTTGGATTTGTTCTGCGTGAAGGTCGATGGTCAAAACGCGGTCAACACCAACGTTTGAAAGGAAATCTGCAACAACTTTTGCAGTGATCGGTACACGAGCAGAGCGCACTCGGCGGTCTTGACGGGCATAACCAAAATATGGGATGACAGCAGTAATACGGCCTGCTGAAGCACGGCGCATTGCATCAATCATCACTACTAATTCCATTAAGTTGTCATTAGTAGGAGCACAAGTAGATTGAATAATAAATACATCGCTACCACGAACATTTTCGTTGATTTGCACTGCAACTTCACCGTCGGAGAAACGAGAAACAGTAGCATCACCAAGAGAGATGTATAGACGTTCAGCAATACGTTGGGCTAGTTCAGGTGTGGCGTTACCAGCAAATAGCTTCATATCAGGCACGGTGGAAACCTCAGGGTTGCGTCCAGTTTTTAAATAGGTCGGGTGTTGGCGAATTGGTATTCAGCCAGAGTCTTTTTCAGTGGCGAAATGTTACACCCTAAGGCGACAAACGCGAAGACTGTGTCAGGGAGCTTGGCAAGGACAGCTTCCGCTTCTACTTTGCTAGAAAATTCGGCAAAAACGCAAGATCCCGTCCCAGTCAATCTTGACGGCGCGTATTGTAGCAGCCATGAAAGTTGCTTATCAACCTCTGGGTACAGCATTCGGACAATTTTTTCGCAATCGTTTTCGTAAGGGTGTTCGAGAAGCGTTGCTAGCGCTCGTTTTGGCGTGTTCCTTATCAATTGGGGATGAGTGAAAATATCTTTCGTTGCAATGCTCACATTAGGCCGAACCACCAAATACCATTTTTGCTTTGGTTCGGTTTGGGTCAGTTTTTCACCTACGCCTTCAGCAAATGCGGCAAAGCCATGGACAAAAACGGGAACATCCGCCCCGAGTGTTAAACCGAGCGTAGCGAGTTCTTGCTGTGATAAATTGGTTTGCCATAAGTAGTTCAGTGCAACAAGCACGGTTGCAGCATTGGAAGAGCCGCCACCGATGCCACCGCCCATTGGCAAAACTTTATTTAATTCAATGCTCGCGCCATAACGGCATCCACTTGCCTTTTGTAAGGCGATGGCCGCTTTCCAAATCAAGTTGTCTTGTAGCGCAACGCCAGCAATGGCTGGTGTGAGAGTTATTTCGCCAGACTGATTGGCGGTAATGGTTAACTCATCACCAAAATCGAGAAATTGAAACAGTGTCTGTAATTCATGATACCCGTCGGCTCTTTGCCCGGTGATGTACAGAAACAGGTTGAGCTTAGCGGGTGATGGCCAGTGGGTTGGGGTGCAAATCATGGCGTTAGGGTCCACTTTGAAATGATGAGGTTTAATGAAACTTGATCTTGAGTCAGCTTCAGTTTGGCCGGAAGTGGCACTGAAGTGGAAGAAGCGGATGTTGAGACGAAGGGATAAGCTTGGTAGTTCAAATATTCCAAGTGCCAGCGGCTAAGCCCTAGCTGTTTATCTAACGATGCCAACAAATTATTTTGATTCAATTGAAAACCATCCGCCTTGGTTGGCAGCCCAAGCAGCCAATCTTGTAGCTGCTCAATGGGGATCGATAACCCAGTTAACTCGTAAACTAAAGCATCCGCATTCTGCGCATCGATAATTTGATCATCATACGTTTTGACCTGGGCGCCCTGAGGCGAGATGGAGAGATTTAAAACGGTCTGCCCTAAAAATGTTGAGAGACGAAGCTGGCTATGGTCGGCGTTTTTTTGCCAATGAAAATTGAGGGATTGGCGCTGTTGTGGTGATATATAGCCGAGTTTTCCGCTGGCTTGGTACTCGCGGATCGTTTGCAATTGCTGTTGGTGTTGCTGCCAGCCGACGCTCTCGACCCTTGTTGAGGGTAAGTTTGTGCAACCAAAGAGTGTTAGCAGAGTGAGGAGAGTTAAAATCAGTCTATTTGCGCGTGTCATATCTGCCCATTATTTACACAGTGAAGGCCGTAAAAACGCCTCACTATATCATTGATATCACGAAGTCGGGAAAACAAATCCTTGTTGCCCTTTCATTAAAACAGGGCATCAAGTAAAATTCTGCTCCTATTTACATTTCCTGAACCGAGAAACCTCTATAGATGTCCTTGCTTGCTATTGGAATAAATCACAATACAGCGTCGGTAGAACTGCGAGAGAAAGTGGCGTTTGGTCCTGATAAATTATCAGAAGCCTTGCGACAACTTGCGTCCAGTTCCAGCGTTCAAGGTAGCGTTATTGTCTCTACCTGTAATCGCACGGAAATTTATTGTGATGTAAAATCATCGAGCAAAAGTAAGTTAATCGATTGGTTGTCTCAGTTCCATCATGTGAATCCTGAAGATCTTAAACCGAGTTTGTATGTACACGAAGAACAAGCCGCTATTCGTCATTTGATGCGAGTGGCTTGTGGTCTGGATTCACTGGTATTGGGTGAGCCGCAAATTTTAGGGCAGGTGAAACAAGCCTATGCGGATGCTCGCGAGCATAACGCGGCTGATTCAGCGATTGAAAAACTGTTTCAAAAAGCATTCTCGGTAGCTAAACGTGTGCGCACCGAAACCGAAATAGGCGGCAGTGCGGTATCTGTAGCTTATGCTGCTTGTACGTTGGCAAAGCAGATCTTTGAATCACTCTCTGATTCAACGGTAATGTTGGTTGGAGCGGGTGAAACCATCGAACTGGTTGCGAAGCATTTAGCCAGCCATCGATGTAAACGCATGATAGTTGCCAACCGAACCCGCGAGCGAGCGATGGGGCTTGCACAGCAGTTTGATGCTGAAGTGATTGCACTCAATGAGATCCCTGACTATCTCGCCCACGCGGATATCGTCATCAGTTCCACCGCTAGCCCACTGCCGATTATTGGCAAAGGGATGGTAGAAAGTGCGATTAAAGTGCGTCGCCATCAACCCATGTTATTGATTGATATTGCCGTGCCTCGTGATATTGAATCGCAGGTCGGTGATTTAAACGATGCCTATCTGTATACGGTTGATGATCTTCAGTCGATTGTAGACAGCAATATGGAACAGCGTAAAGTTGAAGCCATTCAAGCTGAAGCGATTGTCAGTGAAGAGAGCGCAGTCTTTATGAGCTGGATGCGCTCCTTGCAAGCGGTAGACAGCATCCGAGAATACCGTCAATCGGCCAACGAAATTCGTCAAGAATTGCTCAGTAAAAGCTTGCAGGCACTGGCTGCAGGGGGCGATCCTGAAAAAGTGTTACTTGAGTTAAGTAACAAACTCACCAATCGATTGATCCACACACCAACCCGAGCATTGCAAAGCGCTGCAGAGTTAGGTGAACCGGCTAAATTGGCCGTGATTAGACAAAGTTTGGGTCTTGACGACCCTCGATAATATCCGTCACTCCGAATTAAAGAAGAAACTATGAAAGCGTCGATTTTAGTTAAGCTTGAATCCCTTGTTGAGCGTTACGAAGAGGTTCAGCGCCTGCTTGGCGAGCCTACCGTAATTAGTGATCAAAACAAATTCCGTACTTTGTCAAAAGAGTACTCTCAGCTTGAGGAAGTCACTAAATGCTTCCAAGCTTACCAACAAGCGCAAGAGGATTTGGTTGCCGCAGAAGAGATGACCAAAGAAGAAGACGCCGAGATGCGTGAGATGGCTCAAGAGGAAATCAAAATAGCCAAAGCGACGATTGAACGTCTCACTGATGAATTGCAAATTCTGTTGCTACCAAAAGATCCGAACGATGATCGCAACTGCTTTTTAGAAATTCGTGCAGGGGCGGGCGGTGATGAGGCGGGTATTTTTGCTGGCGATCTGTTCCGTATGTATAGCCGTTATGCTGAGAAGATGAGCTGGCGTATCGAAATTATGTCCGCTAGTTATGCTGAGCATGGCGGCTATAAAGAAGTGATTGCTAAAGTGAGTGGTGATGGCGCTTACGGTGTGCTTAAGTTTGAATCAGGCGGTCACCGCGTACAGCGTGTTCCGGCCACGGAATCTCAAGGTCGTGTGCATACTTCCGCTTGTACCGTCGCGATCATGCCCGAAATTCCTGAAGCCGAAATTCCAGAAATTAAAGCTAGCGATCTGAAAATTGACACTTTCCGCTCATCGGGCGCGGGTGGTCAGCACGTAAACACCACCGACTCTGCGATCCGTATTACCCACTTACCAACAGGCACGGTAGTTGAGTGTCAGGACGAGCGTTCACAGCACAAAAACAAAGCCAAAGCGATGGCCGTATTGGCCGCTCGTATTGCACAAGCGGAAGAAGCGAAGCGCGCAGCCGAAGTGTCCGATACTCGTCGTAACCTACTGGGTTCTGGTGATCGTAGCGACCGTATTCGTACTTACAACTATCCGCAAGGTCGCGTTTCCGATCATCGTATTAACTTAACCATCTATCGTCTTAATGAAGTGATGGAAGGGGATCTGCAAAGCTTGATTGATCCAATCATTCAAGAATATCAAGCAGACCAACTTGCCGCTCTTGCCGATCAACACTGATCCCATGACGTTATCTCGTATTGATGATGCGTTGAAAGCCGCGATTGCTCAACTCCAAGAAGGCGGCAGTGATTCGCCTTCTGTGGATGCAGCGGTGCTGCTTTGCCATGTACTGGATAAACCACGTTCTTATCTGCTGACTTGGCCTGAAAAGACCTTAAGCGAAACGCAGTCGCGGCAATTTTGCTCGTTGATTACGCGTCGAGTGACGGGGGAGCCAGTGGCCTATTTGGTTGGGGAACGTGAGTTTTGGTCGCTGCCACTGAAAGTTTCGCCTTCGACATTAATTCCTCGGCCGGATACTGAACGCTTGGTTGAAATTGCGTTAGAAAAAAGCCAGCAGACGCAAGGGGATATTTTGGACTTAGGCACAGGAACTGGCGCGATAGCATTAGCGTTAGCGTCTGAGTTACCTGAACGTCATGTGGTTGGTATCGACTTACGCCCAGAAGCGCAAGCCTTAGCGTTGGAAAACGCGCAGCGTTTAACTATTACCAATGTCACATTTTTACAAGGTAGTTGGTTTGAACCTTTAAAGCTCGGTACAAAGTTTGCTTTAATTGTCTCCAATCCACCGTATATTGAAGAAAATGATCCCCATCTCACGCAGGGGGATGTACGTTTTGAGCCTTTAAGTGCGCTGGTGGCCAAAGACAAAGGCTTGGCTGACATTAAACACATTGCAGAGAATGCGCGTCACTATTTGCAGCAACAAGGCTGGCTGCTGTTTGAACATGGTTATGATCAAGGGGCGGCAGTCAGAGCGTTATTTGAGTCACTCGGCTATCACCATGTAGTGACAGAAAAGGATTATGCGGGTAATGACCGAGTCACACTGGGTCAATATTCGCACTCAGAAGAGAGAGCATCATGTACGAAGGATTAAAACATTTTCATCTACTGACCATTGCGATCAGTGCACTATTGTTGTCGGTACGTTATGCCTTGATGATGATGGATTCCAAATGGCTGCAACACCCTTTTTTGAAACGTTTTCCTCATATTAACGATTCGTTGTTGTTGTTATCGGGTATCGCGTTGATTGTGATGTCTGGTTTTATCCCATTTACCCCAGCCGCACCTTGGTTAACTGAGAAGCTGACTTGTGTGATGGCGTACATTGCGCTGGGCTTCTTTGCGCTCAAACTGGGTAGGAATAAGCTGTTGCGTACCTTTGCTTTTTTGGGCGCATTAGGTTGGCTTGCTATGGCGGGAAAAATCGCCATCGTAAAAACGGCTATGTTTTTAGGCTAACAGCATCCGAGCGGCATTATGTTTGAATGGTTCGATGAAGATTTTGATGCAATGGAATTGGTGGAAGGGGCGCTGATCTTAAACAAGGCCGTCAATCCTGAAACTGAGGATGAATGGGCACGCCAAGAGTTGGCCCGTTTGCTTACACAAGCAAAACACGAGTTAGCTAATGAACAGGATGAAAAACAGCGTTTCGAAGCGTTGTTGCATCTGTTTTACCAACAATGGGGTTTTCGCGGTGACAGAGAGGCTTATTTTGATTCACGTAATGCCTTCATCGATAAAGTGTTGCAGCACCGCAAAGGTATTCCCGTCAGTTTAGGTACGCTGTTGCTCTATTTTGCGCGCAAGCTAGGCTTTCCTTTACAAGGTATTACCTTTCCCACACAGTTTTTATTGCAGTTGCATTGGTGCGATGAATCACCGATTTATATTAACCCTTTTACTGGTGAAACCGTCTCATTACATATACTACAAGCGTGGTTAGTTGGGCATAAAGGGGTCTTGTCTAAGCTGAAATCGAGTCATTTGGAAGTGACAGATAATCCGACGGTGATCGGTCGTTGGCTGGCACTACTAAAGAGCGCACTATTAAGAGAAGAGCGTTATACCTTAGCGCTGCGTTGTACTGATTTAGCGCTGACTTTTGTTCCTGATGATCCGTATGAGATCCGCGATCGCGGATTTATCTATCAGCAACTGGATTGTCACCAAATTGCCTTATCCGATTATCAATACTTTATTGATCATTGTCCGAATGATCCGGCGGCTGAGTTATTAAAAAATCAAGTTAATGCATTAAGCTTTGAAGCTATTACGCTGCATTAACCGCTAAATGAGAGAGAATAAAATGGAACAAAAAATCGTCCACGTGGGTGATATTCCCGTTGCCAACGACAAACCGTTTACTCTGTTTGCTGGAATGAACGTCCTTGAATCCCGTGATTTAGCGATGCAAATCTGTGAGCATTACGTGAAAGTGACCGATAAACTCGGTATCCCTTATGTGTTTAAAGCTTCTTTTGATAAAGCCAACCGCAGCTCTGTTCACTCTTATCGTGGCCCTGGCTTGGAAGAGGGAATGAAAATTTTCCAAGAGCTAAAAGAGACCTTTGGCGTCAAAATCATCACTGACGTGCACACAGAAGCTCAAGCTCAGCCTGTGTCTGAGGTGGTTGATGTGATTCAACTGCCAGCGTTTCTTGCTCGTCAAACTGACCTTGTCGAAGCGATGGCGAAAACAGGTGCAGTGATCAACGTGAAAAAACCACAATTTATGAGCCCTGGTCAAGTGGGCAATATCGTGGAAAAATTTGCAGAGTGCGGCAACGACAAAGTGATTTTATGTGAACGTGGTGCTTGCCATGGCTATGATAATCTGGTCGTTGATATGTTGGGTTTTGGTGTGATGAAAAAAGTATCAAACGGCAGCCCAATTATTTTTGATGTGACCCATTCACTGCAAATGCGCGACCCTTCTGGCGCAGCTTCTGGTGGGCGTCGTGAACAGACAGTTGAGTTAGCAAAATCAGGTCTTGCTGCCGGGATTGCGGGCCTTTTTATTGAAGCGCATCCAAACCCAGATAAAGCGCGTTGCGATGGTCCATCGGCACTGCCTTTGGATAAACTTGAACCTTTCCTTGCACAAATGAAAGCGTTAGATGATTTGATCAAGAGCTTTGCTCATATCGATATCCGCTGATTTTTTGTTGGATCTACCACTTATAATTTGGCCACCGCAAGGTGGTCAAATTTTATCGAATGTTTCCCAAACTTGTTTATCTTGTCTAAGTG
>NZ_NDIO01000202.1:0-10166 GCF_002241085.1 Vibrio sp. V03_P4A6T147 | reverse complement strand
CCTCTGTGATCAAGGCAAAGCAGCGCCCAATCGCTCCATCGACCGCTTGTAAATAATTCAGATCCATCCGACTTGATGTATTACATAAATAACGATAACCGTAGCTACCAATTTTTATATCTTGACTCATCACACCTAACAACGTTGAGCGATCATCTGCCAGCACCGAATAATTGTGTAATGTGTTGCCAATCGTTCCCCCAGCATATTCGTTAGTAATCAGACCATTTTGTTTGAGCTCAGTGTACAACGCTTCGGCCTTCTGATCGTCAATCACTAACGAATGGCCTTTACTAAGCTCATATTTTTCGATGAGGTCAGTATTTACTTTCGCTTCTATATCCACCAAGGTCTGGTCAATACCAATAATATGTGTACGTGACATTTTTTTATTTTCTTGTGCTTGGATAACAAGTGGGTCACGTGCATGAACAGGAAAGTAATGCTTTGATTTGCGTTGGCCAGGAAATTTCATAACGTTAGTCTGAGTAGAGGAGAAAAAGATGCGCGATTCTACCGCGCACCCATTAGCGCGGCAACTAAGGCAATTATAGCAAACGTTTGCTCTTGATTATTTTTATTCACCTTCCATAAAGCTGAGATCAGGTAACCTATCTAAATGCTCTGAATAGCGTTTTAGGTCAAATTGCCCTTCGTTTTTCATCACATCAAAAATCTCAATTGCAAGCGCACAAGCAATAGAGGCAACGGCATCCTCCCTTGAGTGACCTGTCATCATCAAGCGCATCAAGGTTTCTTTGACCTTTAACGGTTCTCCATCCGCGAGTTGATTCTCTACTGTTTCAATGAGGAATGCGTCATCCATAATCTGATTGTCATCTTGCATTTTGTGGCCTTTTATTACGCTTTAAAATCGCACGCACTATGCCATAAGCCATTGTAGAATTCTAAAACTAATTTCTGCTGACATTGACAGATACGACGCTAATTAAACCAGATAGAAGTGTGATTGCTGTCTCGGATCTGTCGCGACGAAAATCTTTCTGCTAGAATCTGCGACCAAGTCAATTGAGTGGTATTAAGTAATGTCAGACAACCGCAGCGCAAACAGCCAAAAGAAAGTCATCGTCGGCATGTCCGGTGGTGTTGACTCCTCCGTTTCGGCGTATCTTCTCAAAGAGCAAGGTTATCAAGTCGAAGGCCTGTTCATGAAGAACTGGGAAGAAGATGATAACGAGGAATATTGTACAGCGGCGGAAGATTTAGCCGATGCACAAGCCGTGTGCGATAAGTTAGACATCCCTCTTCATACCATTAATTTTGCCGCCGAATATTGGGACAACGTATTTGAATATTTCCTTGAGGAATATAAAGCAGGGCGAACTCCCAACCCAGACATTCTTTGTAACAAAGAAATCAAGTTTAAAGCCTTTTTAGAGTTTGCAGATGAAGTGCTAGATGCCGATTATATCGCCATGGGCCACTATGTTCGACGCACCTTCCCTGAAGGTAATGACAAACCAAAAATGCTGCGCGGCTTGGACAACAACAAAGACCAAAGCTACTTCCTCTATACACTAAGCCATGAACAAGTGGCTCGTAGCTTATTTCCTGTCGGTGATTTAGAAAAACCCGAAGTTCGACGCATTGCGGAAGAACAAGGTTTGGTGACGGCGAAGAAAAAAGATTCAACTGGTATCTGTTTCATCGGCGAGCGCAAATTTACCGACTTCTTGTCTCGCTATTTACCAGCACAACCGGGTAAAATTGAAACACCAGAAGGTCTCGTTATTGGTGAACATCAAGGCCTGATGTACCACACTTTAGGTCAACGCAAAGGGTTACACATTGGTGGCCAAAAAGGCGGTGGCGGTAACGAAGACCCATGGTATGTCGCTGATAAAGATCTTAAACGTAACGTTTTGATTGCAGTCCAAGGCGCTGATCACCCATTATTGAAATCTCATGGCTTGATCGCTTCCCAATTACACTGGGTTGATCGTACACCAATCCAAGCAACGCTAAGCTGCACGGTAAAAACGCGTTACCGTCAAACGGATATAGCGTGTACCATCATCCCTATTGATGATGAAAACATTAAAGTCATTTTTGATGAGCCACAAGTGGCCGTCACGCCTGGTCAATCCGCGGTTTTCTATCAAGGCGATGTGTGTCTTGGCGGTGGAATTATTGAGCAGCGAATTTAAACAACTTAGGAGTAATAAACGTGGCTAACACCCTTTATGACCGTACCATCGCTTTTGCGGGTATCTGCCAAGCTGTCGCTTTAGTGCAACACGTAGCAAAAAATGGTCACTGTGATTCAGACGCGTTTGAAACTTCTCTAACGGCTATCTTAAGTACTAATCCAAACAATACACTTGATGTCTTCGGCTCTGAGGCCAACTTAAAAATTGGCCTCGAATGTTTGGTGAAAGGTATTGATAGCACGCCATCAGGGAGTGAAATCACTCGCTATATCATTAGCCTGATGGCATTAGAGCGTAAATTAAGCGCTCGTCGTGATGCGATGTCACAACTGGGCGATCGTATTCAAACGATTGAACGTCAAGTCAACCACTTTGACTTGCTTGATGATCAGATGATCAGCAACCTTGCCAGTATCTACTTGGATGTTATCAGCCCTATTGGCCCGAGAATCCAAGTCACTGGAACCCCTACCATACTTCAACAAACTTCAACCCAGCACAAAGTGCGCGCCTTACTCCTTTCAGGAATTCGTTGCGCTGTCTTGTGGCGTCAGGTTGGAGGAAAGCGTCGCCATCTGATCTTCGGTCGTAAGAAAATGATCGAACAAGCTCAGATTTTATTAGCTCGAGTCTAATATTGACGCAAAGAATTCACTCTCACACTTAACCTCAAAATTCAGGAGAAAAACATGGAACTGTCAGCCTTGACTGCTGTTTCACCGGTAGACGGCCGCTACGGAAGTAAAACGATTGCGTTACGCAGTATCTTTAGTGAGTTTGGTCTCCTCAAGTATCGGACCATTGTTGAAATTCGTTGGTTACAGAAGCTTTCAGCCACTGCTGGAATTGCCGAAGTTCCAGCATTCAGTGATGAAGCCAATCAATTTCTTAATGCGATAGCAGACAATTTTAGCGAAGAAGATGCCGCTCGTATTAAAGAAATTGAACGCACAACGAACCATGATGTTAAGGCTGTAGAGTATTTCTTAAAAGAAAAAGTAGCGGGTGTTCCTGAGCTGCACGCCGTTAATGAATTCATTCACTTTGCTTGTACTTCAGAAGATATCAACAACACATCTCACGCGCTAATGCTCAAAGAAGCGCGCGATACCGTGCTTCTTCCTGAAATGCGCAACATTATTGATGCGATTCGTCACTTAGCAGAAGAGTATCGCGATATTCCGTTATTGTCTCGTACCCACGGACAGCCAGCATCACCAAGTACTATGGGTAAAGAGATGGCTAACGTAGCGTACCGTATGGAACGCCAATATAAGCAGATTGCCAATATCGAGATTCTCGCAAAAGTAAACGGCGCAGTAGGTAACTACAACGCTCACCTTTCAGCCTATCCAGAACTCGACTGGCATACCTTTAGCGAAGAGTTTATCACTGAATCGCTAGGTGTGGCGTGGAACCCTTATACCACACAAATTGAGCCACATGATTACATCGCAGAGCTATTTGATGCCGTTGCCCGCTTCAATACTATTCTGATCGACTTCGATCGTGACATTTGGGGCTATATCGCTTTGGGCCACTTCAGACAAAGAACCATTGCGGGTGAAATTGGTTCATCGACAATGCCACATAAAGTCAACCCGATCGATTTTGAAAACTCAGAAGGCAACTTAGGCCTTGCTAATGCCGTGTTCAATCACCTAGCACAAAAGCTGCCTATCTCTCGTTGGCAACGTGACTTAACAGATTCAACCGTGCTGCGTAACCTTGGTGTGGGTGTTGGTTATGCGATCATCGCCTACACTTCAACGCTAAAAGGGATCAGTAAACTGGAAGTTAACCGTGATGCGCTGCTTGCTGAGCTCGATAAAAACTGGGAAGTCCTTGCTGAACCAGTGCAAACGGTTATGCGCCGCTACGGCATCGAAAAACCGTACGAAAAATTGAAAGAACTCACGCGCGGTAAGCGAGTCGATGGTGAAGCGATGCGCCACTTTATTGATGGCCTTGCGCTACCTGAAGCTGAAAAAGCACGCTTGAAAGAGATGACACCAGCCAACTACATTGGCCAAGCAATTGAGTTAACCGACAAATTGTAATGCTCTTCAATCTAGCCGATTAATGACAAAGCCCACTTAGTGGGCTTTGTTTTTTAAGGTCGTATTTTATGTTATATCGTTTTTGATACCATAAAAAACGTTAGGCGTATTGCTGTTCAAACTCTTGCATAAAATCAACTAAGGCTTGAACGCCTTCCAGTGTCATCGCATTGTAAATCGAGGCACGCATACCACCCGCGACTCGGTGACCTTGCAGCGAGACTAAACCACGCGCTTCAGCCAACTCTAAAAACGTACTATCCAACTCTGGTTTCACTAATTGGAAAGGCACATTCATCAGTGAACGGTTGTCTGGGTGAATGGTATTGCGATAGAAAGGTGACTCATCAATTGCGTTATAAAGCAGCGCTGCTTTCTCGCGGTTGATTTTCTCAATCGCCGCGACACCACCCTGCCCTTTTAGCCACTTGAACACGAGACCCGACAAATACCACGCAAACGTAGGCGGCGTGTTGAACATAGAATCTTGTTCAGCTTGCACTTTATAATTCAATATAGTCGGTAGCACATCACTGGCTAAATCAAGCAAATCATCACGAACAATCGCAATACAGATCCCCGCTGGCCCAATGTTTTTCTGCGCTCCCGCATAAATGACCCCGTACTTTGAGACGTCTATTTGGCGCGACAAAATCGTAGATGACATATCAGCTACAATCGGTTTGTCTGTATCTGGCAAATCATTAATCTCAATACCATCTATCGTTTCATTCGGACAAAAATGCACGTAAGCTGACTCAGGATCGATTTTCCATTCGCTGGCTGGTAATACCGCTGTTTTGCCCTCTTTGGTCACTTTGGCGTTGAAAACATCGATTTCACAATATTTCTTCGCTTCTTTGACCGCACTTTCAGCCCAGTAACCCGCATCAATATAGGTCGCTTTAGTCGCATCGCCTAATAAGTTTAAAGGCACCGCCGCAAACTGAGCGCGCGCTCCACCCTGACAAAATAATACTTTGTAATTACTCGGGATATTAAGCAAATCTCGCAGATCTTGCTCCGCTTCTTGAGCAACATGAATAAAAGGTTTACTGCGATGACTAATTTCCATAACGGACGTGCCAAGCTCGTTCCAGTTAATAAACTCGGCTTGCGCTTTTTCCATCACGGCTTTAGGTAAGGCTGCTGGGCCTGCGCTGAAATTATAGACTGGGCCCGCTTGATTTGATTCCATGAGTTCCTTGCTCCTGCTATCGACAATTAATGTGATTAATACCACTTTTTGATGTGGATAAAAAGCGAGAAAAGAGCTTCTATCGGCTCTTTTCTCTTACTGATTGCTAAAACTCGCGAAATCGTTTGCTTGAGCGCCGTTCGCTATCGCATCAATGCCGGAAGTAATAGTGTCAATAGCGGCATTTGGTTGCCATTTTCAAATTCCAAGTTGCCCTCTTTCAGTTCAGCTTGGAGTCGATATCCTTGATCGGTTTGCTGCATAATTTCCATCACAACAAGCTCATCAATACCTTGCTGGATAAAAGGAAAATCTTCAACCAGCTGGTCAGAAATGAAGGTATCAATGTGGCCGGTTAAGGCTGGTAAAATGGTACTCGGATCTTGCACCACATTATTTGTCCCTTCAGGAACCGCTATCTTCCAGTTTGATTCAAACTCACCTTGGCCAACTTTTAGCGCCATTTTATTCATCGATAGATAAAAACCTTTCTCGAATAATGATTGCACATAAGGTAGTGCTTGCTGAATGTCCTCATCAGAAAGTTCTGGGCTGTTTTGGTAAAGCGTTGAGAGCTTCTCAAAAGCGTCACCATCTAAATCACCCAAAGTAAAATCAAGATTGAGGTCCTTCACCTCGCCTTCGCTATAAGTTAATTTATCCATCTCAATCAAGTGATTACTATCAAAACGAGAAGGCTCTCCTTTTAATACCGAATCAAAGGAATAACGCATGTTGTCCATACTCAGCGTATTTTCACCTAGGCCATCGACAAGATTAATTTTTGCTAACGCCAATGACTGCTGTCCTAGCCAGAAGCCTTTATCTTGTTTACCTATACCTTGACCAGTTAGCTGTGAAAGCATCATTTTTTCACCACTGGTAAAATCCAACTCAACAGAAGGAACATTCAGTTGATAAGTGATTTCACCTAGCACCGAAATATCACCTTTCAATGTGGCGGGCGTTGTCGAGAACGTCATCTCGCCATCTTCACTTTGGTAGTGCCAACTGTCTAGCGCCACAGTGTATTGAGTATTGCCATTCAACTGCGTGATACTGGTCATCGTCAATGGTAGATTTTCTTGATCAGCTATAACGGATGTTGCTGTTAAACTCAACAGGCCATGCTTAACCTCGCTATTGACTAAAACTTGGGTCGGTAAACCATCGGCAACAAACTGTTGTTTGAGCGTTTTATCTGCAATCTGATAGCGGGTTTGCACGGTTGATGAAAGGTAACCGCGCTTATAACTGACAATGTCCGCCTCGATTGAACCTGAAGAGATATTTGCAATACCGTTAGTGATCACCTTTTCACCGATTTGCCCGACAGCCAACGGCCAACATGCTGCTAAGACGATAGCACCACCAACCGCACCAATGATTTTTAACTGTTTCATAGTGTTCCATTCCTGAAGATTTTACCCAGTCTACCGTAAACAATTGAAAACCAAAACATAGAGTTAGGTCAGAGTATTGCTAAGATGTGATGAGAAATTCTAAAACCTAGCTCTCAAACCCACTGCGTAATACTTGCTACAGTAGTCAAAACAGCGATGACAGTAGAGGCTTGTGTGAACCATTACGCACTACTTTGTTTAGACAATAACCCAATCAGCACAGAACAGTTGCGAGCTGAGTTAGCTCCGTTCGCCACTAAATTTGATCTTCATACAGCGGACACCATAGATGAAGCTGAGCAAGCCCTAGAATATTTGCACGAACAGCAACAAACGATTGCATTGGTCATTGCCAGTCACCATGAGCAGTTTGATGGTGCGGATTTTTTGACTCAACTCGATAAATCAATCCACACGCGTTCAGCGCGGAAAGTGCTGATAAGCTGCGGACAAGATATTCAAGCCATTCTCACCGCCGTCAATGAGGGGCGATTAGATCACTGCCTCACTAAGCCACTACAAAATAACGTGCTCTATAAAACCGTCCAAAAAGAGCTCACGACCTACATCTTAGATCACGATAAAGACAACATTCTCAACTACAGCACAATACTTGATCAACAGCGCATCTTACGCGCGCACATCGATAATAAAATGCGCAGTTATCGAGATGGTTTTATCTCCGATTACCACAAGCTTTCTGATACAGAACTGGCTGAACAAGTAATTGGTGCTTTACACCAATTTTTTGAAAATGAAGATGAAACTCGCGCCTGCCGTACATACTCCACTAATCACTTTCTTACCAAAGAGGGAGAAGAGAACCGCTTTCTTTGGTTCATCACTGAAGGTGAAGTGGCCCTGTATAAAAAAGATGATTTAGGGCAACAAAGAGAAGTGGTTCGCCACAAAAAAGGCAACATTGTCGGTGGTATGTCTTTTGTGACTGGTGAGAAATCTTTTTCTACTGCCGTCACCCTGACTAAAACCGATGTGATTAAACTAGACCGAGATGTGTTTGCAAAAGTCATGCATTCGGATACTCGGCTATTACCCCTATTTACTAACTTGCTGCTCCGCCATTTTAACCGCCGCTTACAACGCAGTATTAACACTAAATTGCAACTACAAAAAACGCTCGAATCACTTGAGTCAGCTCATCAGCAATTAATCGAGCGGGAAAAAATGGCCATGCTCGGTCAGCTTGTTGCAGGCGTCGCTCATGAACTAAACAATCCTGTCGCCGCAATTTTACGTGGAACCGAAACATTGTCAGACAAGATTGAGCACTTAGTCCAAGAGACTGAACATAAAAATCTGCAACATAAAGGCAGCCAACTATTAAGGAATGCACTTTCAGCCAAACCTACTTCTACATCAGAAGAGCGGGCACGCGCTAAAGCCATAGAAAATGAAATTCATCATCGTTTGATCGCGAAAAAATTGGTCAAACTCAATCTAGATGATGATCTTGCGCTCCGACAATCGGCTAAGCATGATCCTGAGAAAACGTTAGAAACACTGGAACAATTAGAAAACTATTTCCTAACTGGTAGTACACTTCGTTCTATCAATGTTTGTGCACAACGCATCGCCGATATGGTACGAAGCCTTAAAGGGTATGCTCGCCCTGATGATGAAGCGCTGCACAAGGTCAATATTCATGAAGGTATTGAAGACACTCTGGTTATTTTCGAAAATCGTCTTAAGCGCCACAAAGTTGAGAAAGAGTATGCCGACTTACCTTTGATTACCTGTCAGCCGATTGCATTACAACAAGTATGGACAAACCTCATTTCCAACGCTATTGATGCCTTCCCAGCCAATGGCGTACTGCACATTGCAACCACATTAGCAAAACAGGGTAATCAATCTTTTGTGACCATCAGTTTCACGGATAATGGTTGTGGGATCCCGTACGAGCAGAAAGAGCGTATCTTCACATTAAATTACACGACGAAAAAAGAAGGTAACTTTGGACTCGGTATTGGGCTTTCTGTCTGCCAACAAATAGTCCACCAGCATCAAGGTTGGATCGATGTTCAATCTGAACAGGATAAATACACGACAATGACGGTATGGCTGCCAGTTAGTCGATAACTTGTCGTGCTGATGATTAAGGAGAATATCATGAACAAATTTTTGATCTTATGCGTGGACGATGAACGTGAAGTATTGGACAGCGTCATACAAGACCTCGACGAATTTGAAGAGTTTTTTATCTTAGAAGCCGCAGAATCTGTTGCAGAGGCAAAAGAAGTGATTGCCGATCACCAAGCTCAAAATATCAAGCTGGCTTTAATTTTGTGCGATCACATTATGCCCGAACAAACAGGCATTAGTTTCTTAATTGAATTAAGCCGCAATGAAGAGACGCAACATACACGCAAAGTACTACTAACAGGCCAAGCAGGGCTAGAAGACACCGTAGAAGCGGTGAATCATGCCAGCCTACATTTTTATGTAGCCAAACCTTGGGATGGGAACAAACTTCGCGATGTTATCAAAGATCAATTAACACAATATATGATTGAAAACGAATCAGATTTAATGCCTTGGGCTAGAGTCTTGGATGCCGAGAAAATCTTCAATGCGATCGCACAAAACCGCATCAGTTTTGGTGAATAAAATATCCTAACGAAGAAATGGCACTCTCTTTGCTTATTTTTTGCGAAGACAACAAAAGAATGACACTTTTTAATGGCGACAATGTCAATCTATGCACTATGATGTCTAAATTCTTTAATGTCACCGCGGGTATTCCGCGACTGACCATGGAAATAAACTAAAAATATAGGTTTATAGTGACTATGCGTAAAACAATCATTGCAGCCGCTTTGCTGCTAGCCTCAGGCCAAACACTGGCAGAAATAGACCGAAATAGCCCATCCGTCATGAGCAATTTTAGTTATGACTATATCGAAGCTCGTATTGGAGCCAGTCCAGTCACCTTTGGTGCTGCGATGAGCAAATCAATTCACCCAAATGCACATGTTATTGGCCGTATAGACTCTGAGTTTGAAGGTGATTTTGACGCAGCCGCAGGTTTTGGCTTTCATGCTCCTATTAACAACTGGGCTGACTTCACGGGTGAAATGCTACTACGCGTCGTAGATACCCGCGATAATAAAAGCGCCGATACAGGAATGGAATTAAACCTTGGCGTACGTCAATGGCTTGGACCACAGTTAGAAGTTGGTGGCAAAGGTGGCTTTGTTTCTATCGATGACAATGATGACTGGATTGCGTCTGTTTATGCCCGTTTTCATTCTACAGAACTTTTCTCTCTCGGTGCCGAAGCTCGTATCAATGATGCTTACGGCGATCAGCTGAT
>NZ_NDIO01000327.1:0-10328 GCF_002241085.1 Vibrio sp. V03_P4A6T147 | reverse complement strand
GCCCCTTTGATAGGGGCTGTCTTATTTTCTTAACTGAATTTCTTTTTATTCGGCTTCGATGCCTTTTTCTTTGTAAAGGCGGCGGCATGCACGTCCATCGCTGTGGAAGAGGTGGCAGCGATGCCCAGGAATACCAATTGTCAATGTATCACCTGTTTCAACGCCCAAAGTATCAGGCTGGCGGTAAATTACATCAGAATCAGAGCCTTTCAAGTTCATGTAGACTTGTGTTTCATTGCCGAGTTTCTCAACCATCATCACTTTGCCTTCAATTTTCGCGTCACCATCTTCAGCGCTCAGCAAGTGCTCTGGACGCACACCTAATGACATACGCTCGCCGCGAGTGATCGTGGTGCCATCGACCAAAATCCAAAATGAGGTTCCATTAGAGAGTTGAACTTTCACGCGTTCGGCTTCGACATCTTCGATGAATACGCTCATGAAGTTCATTTTAGGAGAACCGATGAAGCCTGCGACGAAACGATTTTCTGGGTAATGATACAACTCGAGTGGTTTGCCTACTTGTGATACGAAACCAGCATCCAAGACCACGATTTTGTCAGCCATTGTCATTGCTTCGACTTGATCATGGGTAACGTAAATCATAGTACAGCCCAATTTGCGTTGCAGTTTGGTTATCTCTGAACGCATCTGTACGCGCAGCGCTGCATCTAGGTTAGACAGCGGCTCATCAAGCAAAAAGACATTCGGTTGTGAGACTAAAGTACGCCCAATCGCGACACGTTGACGTTGGCCACCTGAAAGAGACTTAGGTTGACGTTCAAGTAAATGGCTGAGTTGGAGAATATCGGCGGCGTGCTCAACACGTTGCTCGATCTCCTTTTTATCGGCTTTGGCCAACTTTAGGCCAAAAGACATGTTGTCGAAAAGATTAAGGTGCGGGTAGAGCGCATAGGATTGAAATACCATGCCGACGCCACGTTTAGAAGGTTCAACATCATTCATTCGCTTATCGCCAATAAACAAGTCACCCGAGGTGATATCTTCTAGGCCTGCTATGCAACGCAGTAGGGTGGATTTCCCACAACCTGACGGACCGACAAAGACGACAAATTCGCCTTCTTGAATTTCTAAGTCGACATTTTTAGAAATTAATACATCACCGTATGCTTTACATACATTTTTTAACGTGACACTCGCCATAGAGCTCGTCCTCGATCAATATTTTTTATAAATCACTGCCCATCATTATATGAGTTTTCTTGCAGGCAATGACAGCAGGAATTGGGTAAGGTGGTTAATAATGTAAGAAAAAGGGTGATGTCTTCAAATTAAGGGAGTTTGAAGAAAGCATCACCCATCCATGCCAATGATTTAGTTCACTTCCCCTGCACATTGAGCGTCTCCCCCGTTATAAAATCAATTACCACGAACGCTCATTTATGACAGCAAACCAATCTAGCGATGTAAGCCAGTAAACGATGAGTTACTGGAAAAGGCTCTTACTATCCACTCTGGGATGACTGTATTTTGTGTGATGTGTGTGTTTGATACATCCTCCTAATTGAGTTTTTTATAGGGGGGAGTAGCGATGGATGCGATGGAGGAGGGGTTTAAGGGCTGAGTTAGATCCAGTTCAAATAATTAATGGCTGTTAAGTGGAAGCATGTCACAAAAAGGTATTTTTTTGTGATTGAGCTCTCTAACCTTGAGCGATGATGATCACGAAAATAGTCCATAATATCGAGGGCGTAGGGCGTAGGAGGATGAGTCAAGTTAGGTTTTCTCTGATTATATATGACGAAATACGGCGAAACCTGTTGGTGAGCCCTACAACACAAAAATAAAAAGGATATGAACATGAAAAACGCCCTAAGCACAGTCGCGCTAAGTACTCTAGTTGCTCTTGGTTCGTTTGGTGCACATGCTGCTATTGAAGAAGGACAACTCACCATTTGGATTAATGGTGATAAAGGCTATAACGGTTTGGCTGAAGTGGGTAAGAAATTTGAGGCGGACACGGGTATCAAAGTGACCGTGGCTCACCCTGACGCACTTCAAGATAAATTCCCACAAACCGCAGCAACGGGTGATGGACCTGATATTGTGTTCTGGGCTCATGACCGTTTTGGTGGTTATGCAGAAGCTGGCTTGCTGGCTGAAATTAAACCTTCAAAAGCGATTCAAGAGGGTATCGTGGATTTTGCCTGGGATGCGGTGAAATACAACGGTAAAATCATCGGCTACCCAGTCGCGGTAGAATCCTTGTCTCTCATCTATAATAAAGATCTTGTGCCAAACCCACCGAAAAGCTGGGAAGAAGTGGAAGCGTTGAACGCCAAACTTAAGAAAGAGGGCAAAACGGCCATCATGTGGAACTTGAAAGAACCGTATTTCACATGGCCTCTTATGGCGGCTGATGGCGGTTACGCATTCAAATACACGATTGATGGCTATGATGTGAAAGATGCGGGTATCGCGAATAAAGGCGTAAAAGACGCGATGAACTTCATGAAAGGCTTAGTGGACAAAGGCGTGATCTCTCCTGATATGGACTACTCTGTTTCTGAAGCTGCGTTTAACCAAGGTAAAACGGCAATGACGATCAACGGTCCGTGGGCTTGGGGCAACATTGAAAAATCAGGCATTAACTACGGTGTGACGACATTACCGAAATTTAACGGGCAATCTTCCAAGCCGTTCGTGGGCGTATTGACGGCTGGTATCAGCACCGCTTCTCCAAATAAAGATCTCGCCATTGAGTTTATCGAAAACTACTTACTCACCAATGATGGTCTGCGCATGGTCAATAATGACAAACCTCTTGGTGCGGTGGCTCTTAACTCTTTCCAACGTGAGCTTGATGCAGATACACGCATCGCCGCGACAATGGATAACGCAATGAATGGCGAAATTATGCCGAACATCCCTCAGATGAATGCATTTTGGGGCAGCGCGAAAAGTGCAATTATCAATATTGTAGATGGCCGCCAAACTGTCGATGCCGCACTGGCTGATGCAGAAAAACAAATGACTAAATAATTCGGTTTTGGTCCAGCCCTTAAGGAGAGGGTAACCTCTCCTTCATTTTACGTTTATATCGCTAGCAGGTTCTTCTATGCAGTCAGTTCAAGGTACAGATGTTTTGTCAGCACCCGAAACGGCACTTCCTTCCAGTAAAAATGTGCTCATTAAATGGGCATTATTAGGTACGGTTGGTATCGTTAACGGTTACGCCACTATTCTTATGTATTCTCGCGGTGAGCTCGCCTTTGCGCTGCTTACTCTCATTCTTACCGCTCTGGCCCTTTATATTTTCGGCAGTAAACATACTTACGCACACCGCTATATTTATCCGGGTATCGCGGGAATGATCTTATTCATCCTCTTTCCTTTGGCCTACACCGTTGGTCTGGCTTTTACTAACTACAGTGCTAAAAACCAACTCTCTTTAGAACGTGCACAAACCGTGCTGTTGGATCGAACTTATCAGGGCGGGGAAAGCTATCCTTTCACTCTATACAAAACGGAAAGTGGTTATCGAATTGCAATCGAAGATGGAGAGCAGACGCTCGCTACCGACGTGTTTTCCTTAAATGGCTTATCGGTGACCGATATGGACCTTCAACCTATTGAGGGTATTGAGGGCAGCAAAGAGCCGATTAAAACCATTATTAATCACCGTGCTACGTTGAGCTCAATTGATCTGCATTTCCCTAGTGGTGAAGATGTACGCATGAGTGGCTTGCGCAAGTTTGCCGCCGTATCGCCGCTTTACACCATGCAAGATGATGGCGAAACGCTGGTCAATAATCAAACAGGCGAAATACTACGGCCGAATATGGATGTTGGCTTTTATCAACCAGTGGACGAAAGTGGTCAATTTATCGGTGCGACAGTATCGCCTGGTTTTGTGGTGAAAATTGGCACACATAACTTTGAGCGTGTATGGAAAGATGACGGTATTAAAGAGCCTTTCATTAATATCTTTATCTGGACGGTCGTTTTCTCTACCTTAACCGTGATTTTTACTCTCATGATTGGTTTGGTGCTAGCCAGTGTCGTGCAATGGGAAGAGCTTAAAGGTCGCGCCGTTTACCGAGTGCTATTAATCCTGCCTTATGCTGTTCCTGCCTTTATTTCTATTTTGATCTTCAAAGGCTTGTTCAACCAAAGCTTTGGTGAGATCAATATGGTGCTCAACAGTATTTTTGGCATTAGTCCTAGCTGGTTCTCAGACCCTTTTCTCGCTAAAAGTATGGTGCTGATCGTCAATACTTGGCTTGGTTTTCCTTACATGATGATTTTGTGTATGGGTCTTTTGAAAGCGATTCCAGAGGATTTATATGAAGCATCGGCGATTGATGGTGCAGGTTTTTTACACAACTTCACCCGTATCACCTTGCCGCTAATGATCAAACCAATGACTCCGCTACTTATCGCGAGCTTTGCATTTAACTTCAACAACTTTGTGATGATTCAGCTTCTGACACAAGGTGGCCCAAATATGATTGGCACCTCAGAGCCTGCCGGTTACACCGATTTACTCGTAAGCTATACCTATCGTATTGCGTTTGAAGGAGCTGGTGGTCAAGACTTCGGTTTGGCTAGTGCCATCGCAACCTTGATCTTCCTACTGGTCGGTGGTTTAGCGCTACTCAACTTACGTTTCACTAAGCTGTCACAGAATTAAGGAGTAATCGTTATGGCTATGGTACAAGGTCAATCTCTCAAATATCGCTTATGGGCGACTCATGTTGCTCTGTGGGCATTTTTATCGCTGATCATTTTTCCACTATTGATGGTCATTGCGATTTCATTTCGTGAAGGGAACTTTGCCACGGGCAGCTTGATCCCAGATAACCCATCTCTAGAACACTGGAAATTGGCATTAGGTTTTGCTGTCACTAATGCTGATGGCTCTGTTACACCGCCACCATTTCCGGTTCTGACTTGGTTATGGAATTCAGTGAAAGTAGCAGGTATTACTTCAGTGCTCATTGTGGCCCTATCGACAACGTCTGCTTATGCCTTTGCGCGCATGCGTTTTAAAGGTAAAGACACCATCCTAAAAGCGATGATGATTTTTCAAATGTTCCCAGCGGTACTGGCACTGGTTGCGATGTATGCACTGTTTGACAAATTAGGTCAATACATCCCATTTCTTGGCTTAAATACGCATGGTGGTTTAATTTTCTCCTACCTAGGTGGTATCGCACTGCACGTATGGACGATCAAAGGCTATTTTGAAACGATAGATAACTCATTAGAAGAAGCGGCTGCTTTAGATGGAGCTACACCATGGCAAGCTTTTAGACTGGTGCTGCTACCACTCTCTGTGCCGATTCTTGCGGTTGTGTTTATTCTCTCGTTTATTGGGGTGGTTGGTGAAGTACCAGTGGCATCTTTGCTACTTTCTGATGTAAACTCATATACATTAGCGGTGGGTATGCAGCAGTATCTTTATCCTCAGAACTATTTGTGGGGAGATTTTGCAGCAGCAGCAGTATTGTCTGCTTTACCTATCACTGTCGTATTTTTGCTTGCACAGCGCTGGTTAGTCGGAGGACTTACGGCCGGTGGTGTGAAAGGATAATAACGATAGGGCGACCGTGAGGTCGCCCATATTGTATTAGCTTAACGTATTTGGTTTGGCCGCCGATCAGTTAAGTAATATGCAAATCTGGCGTTACGCATAGCTGGCTGTTAGCTTTATTCCTTACTATCCAACAAACTAACAGTTTTTGTAACCAAGACCCGAGCATTGCTTGGGTTTTTTTATATCTGTATTAAAGGGTGCTATTGGTAACGCACATGCAGTATATGATGAATTGAATGTCTCAAAAGTGAAATGGTGTTTGGATGCGACTCACATCTGAAATCTTCGTGTAACGTCGTAAAGGAAAGCTAAAAAATTAGAACTCACGGCTAGAAGGGGCGCAGCCTAAGTATTGCAAAAGGACATACAAACTCTCTTGCTGCAGCGCAACGCGGCGAAACAAATCGGCGAAGGTATCATCTCCGCCAAAGCAGGCACGGATATAGTGGTTAATTTCTTGGGGCTGGTAGCCTTCAACGTAAAGCGTTCGGACCCAGTGATACTCAATTGACTTTGGGTCGACTAATGTCGATTCGCTCAAGGTAATCTCTCTGGGAGTCAAAGCCTTTTCCTATCATCGATGCAAAATTTCAGAGAACTCGATTTAAGCAGATAAAGATGAAGAAAAAATGACAACTGAGCGCATCATGGGTGGTTATTTTAAGTACTTAACGTGAGCTTCCATCTCTTCCCCTATCTCTTTACGCATGTTCATTAAGCGTATCGCTGATTGGCGTAGGGCAATATCTTCTGCTGTTTGCGGCACCCATTCGGGTATAGGGGTGGGCTTGCCTTGCCCATCGACAGCCACCATGATGACAATACAATGGGTAGTCAGCTGGTTTTTCAACTCTTTTGGATCACTCGCTTGCACATCAATGGCAATATGCATTGAGCTCGTTCCCGTATAAATGACTTTTGCGCTGACTTCAACGAGGTTCCCTACGTGGATAGGAGCGACAAAGCGGATCCCTCCAGCATAAGCGGTGATGCAATATTTACCGCTCCAGCCTGCTGAGCATGCATAGGCCGCTAGATCTATCCATTTCATGACAGCGCCACCGTGGACTTTACCACCAAAATTCACATCACCGGGCTCTGCTAAAAAACGCAAAGTTATTGCACGTTGGCCACTACTCATTGGGGAATCCTTGTTTTTTATTAACGGAATCATAAATAACAAAGCGTTAACCAAACTGCAATATTATTTTGAATGCAGCAGATATAAAAAATCCTCTTAGTTGCCTAAGAGGATTTTTAAAGCCGAGCGGTACGAGTTATTTACTTTATGTTGTACCTTATTGAGCCAACTGAGCGTTAGTTATTCAGTTGCGTTAATAATAGTTTAAACAGTATTTCGACGTAACTGTTCGATCGAACAGGTTCTATCTCTGATGAGATTGTTTAGCGTGATTTCTCCAATAACCTAAGGAGAAGTCACATGACTATTTCAATTTATTCACATACCTTTCAAAGTGTCCCTCAAGCTGATTATGTGTCATTGCTGAAGTTGCGCTATAAAGTTTTTTCGCAACGCTTGCAGTGGGAGCTAAAAACAAATCGAGGAATGGAGACTGATGAGTACGACGTTCCAGAAGCACACTATTTGTATGCCAAAGAGGAACAGGGTCATTTAGTGGGGTGTTGGCGAATTTTGCCAACGACGTCGCGTTATATGCTTAAAGATACTTTTTCGGAATTACTCGGTGTGCAGCAAGCACCCAAAGCAAAGGAGATTTATGAGCTGAGTCGTTTTGCGGTCGATAAAGATCATTCGGCGCAATTGGGCGGCGTGAGTAATGTTACGCTGCAGATGTTTCAGTCGCTGTATCATCACGCCCAGCAATATCACATCAATGCCTATGTAACGGTCACATCGGCCAGTGTGGAAAAATTGATTAAGCGGATGGGGATCCCATGCGAAAGACTCGGTGATAAAAAAGTGCATCTTTTGGGAAGTACACGTTCTGTCGCTTTGCATATTCCAATGAATGAAGCATATCGTGCAAGTGTCAATGCATAAGCCTTATAAATAGGGATTGATATAGCCACCTAAAATAGCTTTAGTTATCGCTTGGTAGCGATTCGTCGCGCCAAGCTTTTTACAAGCATTACTGAAATGGAACTTCACGGTACGTTCTGACGTATTAATAATCGTGGCAATTTCCCAAGCGCTTTTGCCTTCGGCCGCCCAAGCTAAGCATTGTACTTCACGTGCGGTGAGCACCGCTCTCGGTTTTGCGTCTTTATGGTAACGGGTGATGTTGCCAATATTATGAGCCAGTAACGGTACAATGAGCTGTGAAGTATGGATACTTTGTTGATTCAAATCGTAAGACTTGGTATCTGAGGTTGCAAAACTTATCATGCCAAATTCCCCCCTAAGTCCATGGATTGGAATGCTAAATCCCGCTTTGAGTCCATTGCAACGCGCCTCTTCGAAAATGACTCGTCCATCATCATTGACCCGCTTAGCGTCATCCCAGCGAATGGGCAAAAAATTGGTAATGCTGTATTTGACAATCGGATCGATATGCATGAAGCCGGATTCATCATATTGCTGTCGCCAGCTATTGGGGTAATTGTCCGTGACAAGCGTTTCACTGGTTTTTAACGTGGGTTGAAAAGAGAGGCCAAAGAGGAAAAATTCATGACCAATTAAGTTATTGAGCCTATTGAGTACATTTTCCAAATCACCGTGGCTAGTGATTTGTTGGTTCTCTTGGATCAGTCTCAGAATTTTGTACATAAGCCGAAAGTTCTAAATTGCGTCGTACTATATTGGCACTTATATCAAAAAAAACCGTAACAGTACGAGCAAATAATGAAATAGTTTATCTCTTTGGCGGGAAAATCTAGTTCAAATGTCGGTTTTGGCCTCAATCTATCTATACCACCTGAATGGTTACTTCATTTTCACGAGCGAATACATCAATTTCTTCTGGTGGTTGAGCATTGGTAATGATCAAATCTACGTCGGCAATTGTGCCTAGCTTAACCATGGCATTACGTCCGAATTTGCTGTGGTCGACACCGAGATAAACACAGCGACTATTTTCGATGATCGCCCGTTTGACTCTCACTTCGTGATAATCGAAATCTAAAAGTGAGCCATCATAGTCAATGCCGCTAATCCCTAAAATACCGAAATCGAGACGAAATTGTGAAATGAAATCCAAAGTGGCTTCACCCGTCACGCCACCGTCTTTATTACGCACTTCACCGCCCGCTAAGATGACATTGAAATCAGGTTTGGCCATTAAAATCGTCGCCACGTTAATGTTGTTGGTGACAATGCGCAGATTTTCGTGATTGAGCATTAATGCCCGAGCTATAGCTTCAGGTGTCGTGCCTATGTCGATAAAGAGCGTTGCGCCATCGGGAATGTGTTTGACTAGCTCGGCAGCCACTTTCTCTTTTTCTTGCTGATAAGTCACTTGGCGAGTGTGGTAAGAGGAGTTTTCAGAACTAGACGCGATGGTAGCGCCGCCGTGATTGCGTCGTAACTTATTGGCATCCGCAAGTTCGTTGAGATCTCGGCGGATGGTTTGTGGGCTGACATTGAATCGCTCGACTAAATCATCGGTACTCACAAATCCGTGTGTTTGAACTAATTCGATAATTTCTTGATGGCGTTTAACTGCTTTCACCTTAAATATCCTTATTCATTGAAGCTTAAATAGGTCAATACCTTGAATGCTTACTTTGCGTAAGGCACTACGACTTTGTGAGTGTACGGTTTAATCGACCAAATTCAATCATTAGTGAATGGGATACGCGAGTATTTGCTCGTTTTAAGTGATAATTCACATTAAACGAACATTATAGACCCTTTATGGAACATAGTTATGTTTCTTGGAATGTGGCACATTGATTCCGTCCAGCGAGCTTGGCTTTATAAAGTGCTTTGTCTGAGCGGCGATAAATTTCGAAAAAATCGGCATCGCTACCCGCAATTTCAGAGATACCACAACTGATACTAAAGTGTGCGCCGTTGTCAAAAAATGTGTATGCATAAAATTCTTTACGCAAACGATCTGCCACTTGAAAGGCCTCATGCGCATTCGCCTTATGCAGAACAATCAGAAACTCTTCACCACCAATTCTACCGCAGGCATCGCCATGGCGTGTGTGCTTTCTCGCTATCTCTGCTAACTGCCAAATCACATCATCTCCTCGCTGGTGGCCATAGGTATCGTTTACTAACTTGAAGTTGTCGATATCAATCGCGATACAACTTATCGGATAATGATCACGCTGAGCCAACGTAAATTCATTACACGCTTCTCGCCACAACTTGCGGCGATTGTAGAGCTGCGTTAAGTCATCGGTATTGGCCAGAGTGTGTAGTTGCTCTCGCAGTTCGACAATATCGGTAATCTCAGTAGAAACACCGATAAGGCCAATCACTTCACCGGTTTGTGTACTTAGAATAGGTTTCTTTATTGCGCGGTAGACGCGTACTTTGGTATCGAATTTTGCTTGTGCACGTTCTTCACTGATGAAAGGCTGTTTGGTATCAAATACCATTTGATCGCTGTGTAAAATATCGGCGAGTAGGTCATCTTGAAAAAAATCATGATCAGTTTTGCCTCTGAGTTCTTCCAAAGTTGTGCCAAACAGTTTAAGTGTTAGCTGATTTGCATACAGATACTCACCTTGACGGTTTTTTACGAATACGTATGAACCGAGCTCGTTGAGAACAAGCTCATGCAAGGCAAACAAATTATTGCTATACACATCTTCGATGTTATCAAGAATCATTATC
>NZ_NDIO01000382.1:0-10335 GCF_002241085.1 Vibrio sp. V03_P4A6T147 | reverse complement strand
CCATTAACCCACAGCTGATTGGATCAGCGCAGTAGGGGCAGGAAGCAAATGTTACCAAGACTTCATCACCAAACGGACGTCGATCCCGTCGTTTTGAGCTTTTTACAACAACTCGAAAACGAGGGGTTTAGCGGCGATATCGAATCACAATACTCTAGCCGACTTGCTGTTGCGACTGATAACAGTGTCTATCAGCAATTGCCTCAAGCCGTTGTGCATCCCAAATCAACTCATGACGTAGCACTTATTGGTAAGATTAGCTCAAAACCAGAGTTTGAGAGAGTCACTTTTTCACCGCGCGGTGGTGGCACTGGTACCAATGGCCAGTCGTTAACCAAAGGTATTGTGGTTGATTTATCTCGTCACATGAACCAAGTGCTTGAAATTAATGCTGATGAAGGTTGGGTAAGAGTACAAGCTGGCGTGGTGAAAGACCAATTAAATGATGCGGTCAGACCATTAGGTTATTTTTTCTCACCGGATCTTTCGACCAGTAACCGAGCCACACTTGGTGGCATGATCAATACCGATGCGTCAGGGCAGGGCTCTTTAAAATATGGCAAAACGTCGGATCATGTCTTGTCTCTGCAAGCCGTTTTTGCCGATGGCTCGGTACTTGAATCGGATCTCTCATTAGGCTTGCCTGAAAGTGGTACTTTTGCTGCGAATGCTTTGCAAGTGACCGAAGCGGTATGCCGTGAAAAGCGCGAACAAATTGTGGCGAAATTTCCACCTCTTAACCGCTTTCTGACGGGCTACGATCTTAAAAATGCGCTTGATGAAGAAGGTGATCACTTTAATCTCACTCGGGTACTTTGTGGCGCAGAAGGCTCTTTGGTCTTCATCACAGAAGCAACCTTGAATCTGACGCCTATCCCCCAAGCTCGTACCTTAGTCAATGTGAAGTACAACAGCTTTGATTCGGCATTGCGTAATGCCCCTTTAATGGTAGCGGCCAATGCGTTATCGGTTGAAACCGTCGATTCCAAAGTATTAAATTTAGCTAAGCAAGATATTGTTTGGCATAGCGTCAGCGAGTTATTAGCGGATGTTCCGGGCAAAGAGATGCAAGGCATCAACATGGTCGAATACGCAGGCCAAAGCGAGCAAGAGGTCGCCGCGCAGGTCGCTTCATTGACGCAGCGTCTTGATCAGATGCTTGAGCAAGAACAAGCGGGCATCATTGGCTATCAAGTGTGCAGTGATTTGGCGAGCATTAACCTGATTTACAACATGCGCAAAAAAGCGGTGGGGTTATTAGGGGCGGCCAAAGGGAAGGCTAAACCCGTTGCTTTTGCTGAAGATACTTGTGTTCCTCCTCAACACTTGGCTGATTTTATTAGCGAATTCCGTACCTTGCTGGATGACAAACAGCTCAGTTATGGCATGTTTGGCCACGTGGATGCCGGCGTGCTGCATGTGCGTCCTGCTTTGGATTTGTGTGACCCACAGCAAGAGCTTCTGATGCATGAAGTGTCTGATGAGGTAGTCAAGCTGGTGGCAAAATATGGCGGTTTAATGTGGGGCGAACATGGCAAAGGTTATCGCTCCGAATATGGCCCCGCGTTTTTTGGTGAGGAGCTATTTACTGAATTACGACGCGTTAAAGCAGCCTTTGACCCGCACAATAAAATGAACCCCGGCAAAATATGTACGCCACTTGAGACCAATTTTGAATTGGTCAAAGTCACGGACACCAAACGCGGCTATTTTGATCGTCAAATCGATGTGAAGGTCCGTGACAGTTTCAAACAGGCGATGGAGTGTAATGGTAACGGTTTATGCTTTAACTATGACACCAGTTCGCCGATGTGTCCGTCGATGAAAGTCACGGCGGATCGTCGTCACTCACCGAAAGGCCGTGCCGGTTTGGTGCGTGAATGGTTACGCCAACTTACCGAGCAGGGTGTGGATATTCTCGACCTAGAGAAACAAGTGTTGGAGTCAAACCCAACCATCAAAACCATGATTGATCGCGTGCGTAACTCTTTCAATAAATCGCGCGAGTACGATTTTTCACATGAAGTGTATGAAGCGATGAACGGCTGCTTGGCGTGTAAAGCGTGTGCCAGCCAATGTCCAATCAAAGTGGATGTGCCGAGTTTTCGCTCTCGTTTTTTAAATATCTACTACTCACGTTATCAGCGTCCGGCTAAGGATTATCTCGTCGCGAATATTGAAACGCTTTTACCGGTCATGGCAAAGGCTCCGCAAGTGGTGAACGGGGTGTTGGCTCAGAAATGGGTACAAAGCCTCACCGCTTCAACCGTTGGTTACGTTGATGCGCCCTTGCTTTCGGTACCGACGTTGGCAAAGCGTGTCGCAGGCCAAGTGGTGAAATTCGATATGCAGCGCCTCGCTGGGCTGTCACAGCAAGATCGCGCTGAACATGTGATTATCGTTCAAGACCCATTCACCAGTTATTACGATGCTGAGGTGGTTGAAGATTTCGTGCAATTGCTGATCAAATTAGGCAAAAATCCGATACTGTTGCCATTCAAACCCAATGGTAAAGCGCAGCATATCAAAGGATTTTTAAAGCAATTCACCACCACTGCGAAAAACACCGCTGCGTTTTTGTCGCAGGTAGCGGATCTCAATATTCCAATGGTCGGTGTCGATCCAGCGTTAGTGCTTTGCTACCGTGATGAGTATAACGAAATTCTTGGCGATAAGCGTGGTGAGTTTGATGTGTTGACCGTTCATGAGTGGCTGTTGCCACGTTTGTCGGAGTTTAACCATCACCAAAACCACAGTGACGCGCCTTGGTATCTGTTTGCTCATTGCACGGAAAAGACCAAACTACCGAATGCAGAAAAAGAGTGGGGCGCGATATTTAGCCATTTTGGTTCCCAGTTAAAAACGGTGCCAGTTGGTTGTTGTGGCATGGCTGGAACCTTTGGCCACGAACAGGATAAGCTGGAGATGTCGAAAGATATTTATGGTTTAAGCTGGAAGCCAAGTTTAGAAAAACTGCCCAAAGAGCGTTGCTTGATCACAGGGTATTCCTGCCGCAGTCAAGTGAAACGATTTGAACAGGTAAAACCAAAGCATCCGTTACAAGCTTTATTGGCATTGTTGTAAACCCTAAGCCCAGACCTTGCTGGGCTTTTTACTATACTGTCGATATTGGTTTGGAGCGAAGCACAGTCAGGTGGAGCAGCATGGAAAAATTTGAACTGAAAATACCCCCAGTGGCGATATTTATTGTGGCGCTACTGTTGATGCATCGTATCTCATACAGTTTTGAGTTTGCAAGCCTCGCTTTACCTCTGCCTCGAGTAGTCTTTGCGATTTGCTTTGTTTTATCTGGCATCGTTGGTTTACTGGGGATTTACGAATTTCGTCGCAAGAAAACTACGGTCAATCCAACCAAACCAGAAACGACATCGTGTATTGTGGATAGCGGTATCTACCGTTATTCGCGTAATCCGATGTATCTGGGGCTCTTTTTCCTGTTGTTTGGCGTGGCTTATTGGCAACACAATGGGTTGAGCCTCGTGGTCGCATTTTTATTTGTGTGGTTTATGAATCGTTTTCAGATTTATCCAGAAGAGCGAGTGCTGGAAGCGCGTTTTGGCGAAGAGTATGTCGATTACAAGCAGCGTGTCAGGCGCTGGATATAGTTGAATGTCGTAAGGCATCCGAAATCAAAAGCCCCGCAAGAATAGCGGGGCTGCAATCTATACAACGAACATGGTTCTATACAACAAATATGGTTCTAGATAATGGGCAAAAGAGCCCAAGCCATAGTGAAAAGAATACGGTTAGGCTGCTTTTGAAAATTGAGCTAAAAACATCTCTTTACGTTCATTGAAGCGATTAACTAAGTCATCGACTGCTTCTTGGTCATAAGGTTTCAGGCCACTGGCTACCATGCGCTTTACCCCTTTCCCTACGATTTGACCGTTTTCTTTAAAGGCAAAGTTAAGCGTGACAATGCCACGTTTACCGTCAACATCAAACGTCGCACCAGAAAACTCAACTTCAGGTGAAGTGAGGTCTAAACGTTCAAATTCCACTTCCATGCTTTCATAGATGACTAATGGGCGCTGGCAGTTAATCATCATCTGCGCTTCTTCCATCAATGGCACCATGATGTGCGGGAAGTTCATACCAGAAAACTGCACATAGTTCGTCACAACGTGTTCGATAAATGCGGTGTTGTGGCTTACTTGGCCTTCACGGCTCATGTGTAGATACTCTTTGCCGGCAGTATCGACAAGAGCGCTCTCTTTCATACACTTATTTTCAATGTGCAGTGCAATGCCATCGCTGACCATGCCTGAAAAATCAAAACGCATCTTTTGGCTAATGCCTTCTTTTTGCAGCAATACTGCAAAGAGCAAATCGCCCGGAACACAGAAACGCTTGCTGTCTTCGTCGTGGATTGGGTTGAAATCTCCCGCCACTTTTTTAGCAAAGTGACTCGCTTGTTGGCGAGTGAACTGGAATTTTTGATCTTGATGAGAGAAATAAGATGTAAGAGACATAATGTACGCTGTATAGCCAAAACTGACGCGATTATAAGTCAACTCCACTCGATGAATGGTCCAATCAGTAAAAAGAGCCTCACAGAGAGCGAGGCTCAATAGCGTAACATTATAAGCTAGGGAGAAGATTTTCCGGCATGAGCGAGTTATGTACCGCCAGCTCTAGCAAGGTATTAGCTTGTTCAATATCTGGCGAGAAGTAGCGATCCTTATCGTAAAACGAAACTTTTTTACGCAGGATTTGTTTTGCTTCTTCGACTAATGCGGAGGATTTATTGGGCGCTCTGAAATCGAGCCCCTGCGCGGCAGAAAGATACTCGACCGCTAAAATACCACGCGTGTTTTCGCTCATATCACGCAGACGACGACCAGCAAACGTTGCCATCGACACGTGATCTTCTTGGTTGGCTGAAGTGGGTAAGCTGTCTACCGAAGCCGGATGGGCGAGCGTTTTATTTTCACTGGCTAGCGCTGCCGCCGTCACTTGCGCAATCATAAAGCCAGAGTTAACGCCACCGTTGTCCACTAAAAATGGCGGAAGCTTGCTGAGCGCGCTGTCAATCAAGAGTGCCATGCGTCGTTCTGACAAACTGCCGATTTCGGCAATTGCTAGCGCCAAGTTATCCGCAGCCATCGCGACGGGCTCTGCATGGAAATTTCCGCCAGAGATGATGTCGCCATCGTCTGCAAACACCAGAGGGTTGTCGGAAACGGCATTGGCTTCCACTTCTAGCGTTTCAGCCGAATTGCGAATTTGCTGTAAGCACGCGCCCATCACTTGTGGTTGGCAACGCAGTGAATACGGATCTTGCACTTTTTCACATGCGGTGTGGGATTCACCAATTTCGCTGCGGCTGTCAAGTACATGGCGATAAGCGCTGGCGGCATCCATTTGCGCGCGATGGCCGCGAACGCGATGAATGCGCGGATCAAACGGGCGGCGACTGCCCAGCGCCGCTTCGACCGACATTGAACCACATACAATGGCGGAGGCAAATAAGTCTTCTGCGGCAAATAACCCCTCTAGGGCAAATGCGGTAGAGGCTTGTGTGCCATTGAGTAGCGCGAGCCCCTCTTTTGGCGCTAAAGTAATAGGAGTTAGCCCTGCGATTTTCAACGCGTCCAGTCCAGAGATAATTTCGCCGTTGTGGCGAGCTTGCCCTTCGCCGAGCAGCACCGTACTCATGTGTGCTAAAGGCGCTAAATCACCCGATGCGCCAACCGATCCCTTTTGCGGAACACAGGGGTAGACTTGGTGATTAACTAACGCCATCAAGGCGTTGATCACCTCAAGTCGAATACCGGAATACCCACGGGAAAGGCTATTGATTTTGAGTACCATCATCAAGCGAACGGTTTCATCCGCCATGAATTTACCAATGCCCGCAGCGTGTGAAAGCACGATGCTACGCTGCAAGGTTTCTAAATCTTCAGGGGCAATTTTAGTATTGGCAAGTAGGCCAAACCCCGTGTTGATACCATAAACAGTACGATTTTCGGCAATCACTTGCTCAACGACTTGTGTGCTTGCTTCAATACCCGCTATCGCGCTGGAGTCGAGTGATACGGTGACCGGCTTTCGGCTTACTTGACGCAGTGCTTTTAAGCTCAATTGGCCCGGTTTAATAACAAGATTTAACATGTTTTTTTGTCCTTACTTCAGTTGCGCGAGTTCATGGTTGAGCATTGGCAGGTCGAGCTTTTGTTCTTTAGCACAGCGTTTCGCAATGTCATAACCTGCATCAGCATGGCGCATGACACCTGTGGCTGGGTCGTTATGTAAAACACGTGCAATACGTTGTGCTGCGTCATCTGAACCATCGCAGCAGATCACCATGCCAGAGTGCTGAGAAAAGCCCATACCTACGCCACCGCCGTGGTGGAGTGACACCCAAGTTGCGCCACCGGCTGTATTGAGCAGTGCGTTGAGCAGCGGCCAATCGGAAACAGCGTCTGAGCCATCTAGCATACCTTCAGTTTCACGGTTTGGGCTTGCTACCGAGCCGGAATCTAAATGGTCGCGACCAATCACGACTGGCGCTTTTAACTCGCCACTTTTCACCATCGCGTTAAATGCTTGGCCTAAACGTTCGCGATCTTTCAAACCCACCCAACAGATGCGAGCTGGTAGGCCTTGGAATTGAATGCGTTCGCGCGCCATGTCTAGCCAGTTATGTAGATGAGGGTTATCAGGGATTAACTCTTTCACTTTTTGATCGGTTTTATAAATGTCTTCGGGATCGCCAGACAGGGCGACCCAGCGAAAAGGTCCAATCCCCTCACAAAACAGTGGGCGAATGTAGGCTGGTACGAATCCTGGGAAGTCAAAAGCGTTTGCCACTCCTTCTTCGAGAGCCATTTGGCGGATATTGTTGCCGTAGTCGAGTGTGGCAGCGCCGCGTTTTTGCAGCGTTAACATCGCTTGAACTTGGACGGCCATCGATGCTTTGGCCGCCTTGACCACTTGGCTTTCATCTTGAGTGCGCATTTGAGCGGCGTGTTCCATGCTCCAATTTAAGGGTAAATAACCATTGAGTGGGTCATGGGCCGAGGTTTGGTCTGTCACCACATCGGGGGTGATATTACGCTCAACTAGCTGTGGAAAAATATCGGCGGCATTACCTAGCAAACCGACAGAAATCGGTGTCTCCGAGCTATCGATCATCGCCAAGGCTTCATCTAAACTGGTGGCTTTTTTATCGACATAACCAGTGCGTAAGCGGTAGTCGATGCGCGATTCATCACACTCGACCGCAATCATGGAAAACCCAGCCATGGTTGCCGCTAATGGCTGAGCGCCGCCCATGCCACCTAAGCCGCCAGTCAACACCCAGCGGCCTTTTGCGCTACCAGCAAAATGCTGTTTAGCGATGGCGACGAAGGTTTCGTAAGTACCTTGTACAATGCCTTGTGAGCCGATGTAGATCCATGAGCCAGCCGTCATTTGACCGTACATCATCAAACCTTGCTTATCGAGCTCATTAAAGTGCTCCCAGTTGGCCCAATGTGGTACAAGGTTTGAGTTGGCAATTAGCACACGTGGTGCATTTTTGTGCGTCGGGAAAACACCGACAGGTTTGCCTGATTGAACCAAGAGCGTTTGATCCTCTTCAAGGCGTTCAAGCACTTCAACAATTTTATCAAAGCACGGCCAATTTCGGGCCGCGCGGCCAATGCCACCATACACCACAAGTGCATGTGGGTGCTCTGCAACGTCTGGGTCAAGATTGTTCATGAGCATGCGCAGTGGCGCTTCGGTTAACCACGATTTGGCTCGAAGTGTTGTACCGTGAGGGGCGCGAATGGTGCGCGTGGTATCAAGACGTTGCTCTTGAGTATGGGGTTGCGTCATGTTGAGACTCCTTGTGTTTCACAATGTGGCGCTATTGTTGTTATGGTGCCAGTATCGGGTTTAGTGAGGTGTAGCGATTAATCGTCGGTCATGGCATTGGCGATATCCCAACACAGCCTTGCCGCGAGACGAGCAGTTTGATTGTCTTGGTCAAATTGCGGGTTGTATTCGGCAATGTCGGCAATTAACAGCTTATTTTTGTGGTAGAAAATTTTGTCAAAATAAGGGGCAAGCGCTTCATAACTTACGCCACGTGCTGCTGGGGCGCTGACTCCCGGCGCCGTTGCAGCTGGAAAGACATCTAAGTCAATCGTTAAATAGAGATAGTCACACTGGTCAATGAAGTGCTGCAGTTCACGCAGATGATCAATCGGGCTCAGTGCTGAAAACTGATTATCTTGCATATACCAAACGCCCAGTTCATCGGCTCGTTGAAACAGTGCCGCCGTATTACTTGCTCGGCTCACACCTAAGCAAGCGTAATGAAATGGCCATTGATTTTGCTTGCACCATTGATGAATTTGATTAAAGGGAGTGCCCGAGCTAGGTCGCACCGAAGCGATCTCTGACTCAAAAGCACGCAAATCGAAATGTGCGTCAAAATTGATGATCCCAATTCGTGGTTGGCTGATGGCATGTTGACTCAGATATTGCGCTGCGCCTTGAAACGTGGCCCAAGCGACTTCATGCCCGCCACCCAGTACGATAACGGGCGTTTGTTTAAGCGTATGGGCAATCACATCAGCGCACTGTTGCTGAGCCAGCTCAAGTTCATCATCAATACAGCGAATATTGCCCAGGTCAAAAAAGCGAGAGTGCTTATGCCAAGCCATGTTGGCCAACGCTTGGCGAATGGCATCGGGGGCCTGTTTTGCGCCAATGCGCCCTTTGTTGCGGGCCACCCCCGCATCGCATTCAAAACCGATAATGGCAATGGCTTTCTCATCTTGGTTTTGTTGAATGGGTAGCGTATTGACGGTGCAACGTTGAGTTTGATGGTGAACGCGTGTACCTAACTCGCCATCTTCGGCATCGTGACGGCCTTGCCATTCGAAGCTGTGCTGAGTGTTGCTAAGGGTAGGGTTATTCATAGGTCAATGCTCCGTCAACTACGCGTGCATGCAAACGCGGTACGCCTACTTGATAACTTAAATCGGCTGGGTGGCTAATATTCCAAATGGCGAGATCGGCATCGTAGCCAGTGGCAATTTTGCCGCGAGAATCAGCAAAACCTAACGCTTGCGCAGCATGTTGAGTCACACCTCGTAAGGCTTCTTGGGGGGTTAAGCCAAACAGTGTGCACGCCATATTCATAATAAGAGTGAGGTCAGCAAACGGCGATGTACCGGGGTTGAAATCACTTGCGATGGCCATTGGAATATGATGCTGACGCAGTAAATCAATCGGTGGGCGTTGGGTTTCACGTAAGAAATAAAAAGCACCGGGCAGCAAGGTTGCCACGGTATTGGAACGGGCGAGTGCAAACACACCTTGCTCATCTAAATATTCGATATGATCGGCAGACAAACCTTGGTAATGGGCGGTTAAAGCGCTTCCCCCTAGGTTTGATAATTGCTCGGTATGACCTTTCACTTGCAGCCCATGCGCAATTGCGGCTTGGAACACTTTTTCTGTTTGTGCCAGCGTAAAACCAATCGATTCACAAAACACATCGACGCTCGACGCGAGTTTTTGTTCGGCCACCAGAGGGATGATTTCCTGACAAATATGCTCAACATAATCGTCTGATCGGTGTTGATATTCTGGTGGAATGGCGTGAGCGGCGAGCAGTGTTGTGACGACTTTAATGCGGCGATGATCCTCAAGGTGCTTAGCCGCTTTGAGCATTTTTATCTCATCATGGAGCGTTAAACCGTAGCCCGATTTGATCTCAACGGATGTGACACCGGAACGCAGCAACCCCTCTAACCTTGGTAGTGCCAACTCAACCAATTGGTCAATGGATGCGGTGCGGGTGGCGTGGACGGTTGATAAAATACCGCCGCCTTGCTTGGCGATCGCTGGGTAGGGAACACCTTGCAAGCGCATTTCAAACTCATTGGCGCGGTTACCGGCATAGATAAGGTGAGTATGGCAATCTATCAACCCCGGAGTGATAAGCTTGCCTTGGCAATCTATGACTTTGTGTTCTGGCGCGGCGGCGATGGGAATGTGGCTATCAAGGCAGGCGTCAATTTTGCCCGCTTTTATCACCACAGTTTTAGGAGAGCTAGGCTGATAGCCAAGCTCTCCTTGTTCCATGCTGACGATACGCGCGTTGGTCAGTATTAGATCCATCTTTATTGTCACCGTTATCGCTTAGTGCGCTGCTGATTTAAATGTATATACAAACAAATAAGACAAAAGCGCAGGCGGTGCAAGATGAATGTTGCAAAAGTGTGACCGAATGTTGAAATGTTTAGCGTTAATCGAGCATCACTTTAGAGGTTAATTTGTATTTAGAGCCCGGGTGATAAAGCAGTGCAGAGC
>NZ_NDIO01000252.1:8316-10366 GCF_002241085.1 Vibrio sp. V03_P4A6T147 | reverse complement strand
TAATAACGGTGATTTATTGTACTTTCTTTGACGTAGAGGTGCGGTAAAAAATAGTAACTTCTGTTGGGGTAATGCCAATGAACAAAAGTGAAAGGTTTTATCGCCGAAGTAAGTATGCACATTAAAGCAGCTTGCTGGGGTTGTATTCGAATAGGAACAACACTGCCATAGTCTATTCTTTTTTTAAACTATGGAGCGCTACTGTAGGGTTGGGTGAAGTGTTCGCTTCCCTTTCGCTTAGTTCAACATGAATTACGTGGTTACCTTAGCCTGTAATTTGTCTGCAGTAGATCTCTAACCATTTACTTACTGGTTTTTGAAGATCATGAATTTAATCGATTTTGCATCATCTCCTCTGTCGCTGTTACCGCCTCTGGTAGCATTAAGTTTGGCTGTTCTTACACGCAGAGTACTTGTTTCATTAGGTGTCGGTATTGTATTAGGCGCGGTATTACTCGCGGATTATTCTTTTGGTAGTGCATTCAGTTATGTTGCTACTAAGGTATCAAGCGTCTTTGTTGCTGATGGCGGCATTAACACTTGGAATATGAGTATCGTCGGGTTTTTGCTTTTATTAGGTATGATGACCGCGCTATTAACTTTGTCTGGCGGTACTCGTGCTTTTGCCGAATGGGCACAAGTCCGCGTAAAAAGTAAACGTGGCTCAAAACTGCTGGCGGCATTTTTGGGTGTGTTTATTTTCGTTGATGATTATTTTAACAGTTTAGCCGTAGGTTCTATTTCTCGCCCTGTGACAGACCGCTTTTATGTATCTCGCGCTAAACTTGCCTATATCCTTGATTCAACTGCAGCACCAATGTGCGTTGTGATGCCAGCTTCTAGCTGGGGCGCGTACATTATGACGATTATTGGCGGTATTCTCGTTTCTCACGGGATTACCGAATATTCGGCATTGGGCGCGTACATGCGTTTAGTACCAATGAATTTTTATGCCATTTTTGCATTACTGATGGTGTTTGCGGTGGTGTGGTTCCAATTAGATATTGGTCAAATGCGCCAGCATGAAATTAATGCCTCCCAAGGCCGTGGATTCGACGACGCAAATGAAAACGATAGCCAAGACGCACATGAGTTAAATGAAGAGCTTGATATCAAAGAGAGCGAACATGGCAAAGTGTTGGATCTGGTTCTGCCTATCGTATTACTCATCATTGCAACGGTTTCAGCCATGTTATTTACGGGTGGTCAATCTTTAGCCGCAGACGGTAAAGCATTTGATCTACTGGGTGCGTTTGAAAACACCAATGTCGGCGCTTCATTGATTTACGGCGGGCTAGTTGGCTTGGCGATGGCTCTGTTTACTGTGTTTAAGCAAAAGCTGCCAATGAATGACATCAGTAATACATTGTGGATCGGTGCTAAATCGATGTTTGGTGCGATTTTGATCCTAATTTTTGCCTGGACAATTGGCTCTGTTATTGGGGACATGAAAACCGGTGCGTATATGTCATCTTTGGTTCAAGGTAATATTGATCCGCATTGGCTACCGGTCATCTTATTCTTACTATCGGGCGTGATGGCGTTTTCAACCGGCACTTCTTGGGGAACGTTTGGCATCATGTTGCCCATTGCTGGAGATATGGCTGCGGCGACCGATATCGCTCTAATACTCCCGGTGCTGAGCGCGGTGCTCGCTGGTTCCGTCTTTGGTGACCACTGTTCTCCTATTTCTGACACCACCATCTTATCGTCGACAGGCGCGCGTTGTAATCATATCGATCACGTTGCGACACAATTGCCGTATGCACTGGCTACGGCCTTGGTTTCGAGTGTCGGTTTTGTTGTTTTAGGAATGACAGCGTCAGTGCTGATCTCGTTGGCTTGTGCCTCTGTTGCATTTATCATTGTGTGCATGATTATGGCCGCTATGGCGAAATCAAAAATGACACATTGCGAGACGTTGTAGCTGTATTTTGGTTAAATAGAGTTGATGAAAGGGAAACGACAGTTTCCATTTTTTATTACTGTCGCACGACGGCGAAAAAAGATTTTAAAAACGCCAAATTTTTAGTTGAAAAAGAACATCAAC
>NZ_NDIO01000252.1:0-8271 GCF_002241085.1 Vibrio sp. V03_P4A6T147 | reverse complement strand
TTTTGTAATGAACATTCATCATCACCATCACCCTAAATAATCTTTCGGGGAGATGTACGCATACCCGGGAGGCAGGAAACTCCCGGTGGTTAAGTCAAAGCATTTAGATTAAAACCCTCGGGAGAACGCAAATCTCCCGAGGGTTTTTTCATTTTGCTTTAACTCAATTCCAAATACATTCAATACATTGCACAGGGAAATTGTCATGCAAACACAACGCCTAAGAATTGCCATCCAGAAGAAAGGTCGCTTGAGCTCAGAGTGCCAAGACTTACTTAAAAAATGCGGCGTAAAATTCAATATTATGGGTGAGCGTCTTGTCGTTCACTCTCTCAATATGCCGATCGACCTACTGCTAGTGCGTGATGACGACATACCCGGGCTGGTGATGGACGGTGTGGTTGATCTCGGTTTCATTGGTGAGAATGAGCTGGAAGAGGTGCGTTTAGAACGCTTGTCGCAAAATAAGAAAAGTGAGTTTGTTTCACTGCGCCGTCTTGATTTTGGTGGCTGCCGCTTATCCATCGCGATCAATAAAGACCAGCAGTACAACGGCCCTCAAGATTTGGCGGGTAAACGCATCGCCACAACTTATCCGCAGTTACTCAAAGCGTACATGGATGAAAAGGGCATTGATTTTAGCACTTGTGTGCTCACCGGTTCTGTTGAGGTTGCGCCACGAGCTGGCCTAGCTGATGCGATTGCTGACCTTGTTTCTACTGGCGCAACATTAGAAGCGAATGGTCTCAAAGAGGCTGAAGTTATCTTCCAATCCAAAGCAACACTCATTCAGCGTCAAGGTGAATTCAGTGAAGATAAGCAAGCATTGATTGCTCGGTTATTGACGCGTATGCAAGGTGTGATTCAAGCCAAAGAGTCCAAATACATCATGCTGCATGCTCCGGTTGATCAATTAGAAGCAATTAAAGATTTACTTCCGGGAGCGGAAGACCCAACAGTGCTGCCTTTATCGGCGGAGAAAAATCGCGTTGCAGTGCATGTGGTCAGTACCGAGAACCTATTTTGGGAAACCATGGAGCGCCTAAAAGCATTAGGGGCGAGTTCTATTTTGGTTTTACCTATCGATAAAATGATGGAGTAACGGCGATGAGAACTGTCGTTTGGCAATCGTTGAGTGAAACTCAGCAAGATTCAATTTTAGAACGCCCGGCTATTACTGAAGGAGCTAATGTCACTGCTGCCGTGAGCGCCGTGATTGCGCAGGTGAAAGCGCAAGGTGACCAAGCGTTAATTGAGTTAACTGAAAAATTTGACCGCGTGAAACCGGATTCAATTCGCGTCTCAAGTGGTGAGATTGATGCGGCGTGCGAGCGTCTTTCTGACAAGATGAAACAAGCACTTCAACAAGCTTATGAGAATATTACTAAGTTCCATAAAGCACAAAAGCTGCAACCGATCAAAGTAGAAACGCAGCCGGGAGTGGTGTGTGAACAAGTCACGCGTCCAATTAATACGGTGGGCTTATACATTCCCGGAGGCAGTGCGCCTTTACCTTCTACCGTATTAATGTTGGGTGTTCCTGCACAAATTGCAGGGTGTCGTAAAGTGGTGCTCTGCTCACCGCCACCGATTGCGGACGAAATCCTCTACGTGGCCAAGCTGTGTAACATTGATGAGGTGTACAACATTGGTGGTGGTCAAGCGATTGCAGCAATGGCTTATGGGACTAAATCCGTTGCTAAAGTAGACAAAATCTTCGGCCCCGGTAATGCCTACGTGACAGAAGCAAAACGTCAAGTGAGTAATGATTTTCGCGGTGCAGCGATTGATATGCCAGCGGGTCCTTCGGAAGTGTTGGTGATTGCTGATGATACGGCTGATGCCGATTTCATCGCGGCTGATCTGCTTAGCCAAGCTGAGCACGGACCTGATTCACAAGTTGTGTTAGTGACCCCTTCAGCGGTGATTGCCGATCAAGTAACAGATGCAGTGCAAAAGCAGCTAAAAAGCTTATCTCGCGCCGCCATTGCAGAAAAGGCCTTGGCTTCTAGTTTGATCATTATCGCTGAGTCTTTGACCCAAGCGGTTTCTATCTCGAACTACTACGGCCCTGAACACTTAATTGTGCAAACGCGGAACCCTCGTGAGCTGTTGCCGTTACTTGATAACGCTGGCTCAATTTTCTTAGGTGAGTGGTCACCAGAATCAGCTGGTGACTACGCTTCGGGTACCAACCACGTTTTACCAACATACGGTTACACGCGTACTTATTCTAGCCTTGGTTTAGCTGATTTTAGTAAGCGCATGACGGTGCAAGAACTCAGCGCAGAGGGCTTACAAGGGTTAGCGCCAACCGTGGTCACAATGGCAGAAGCTGAAGGATTGGATGCACACAAACGTGCGGTCACCATTCGAGTCGAAAAATTGCAAAAGGCGAAAAAATAATGGAAAAACTGGCTCGTAAGCAAATTCAAGCACTGAAACCTTACTTATCGGCTCGCCGTATTGGCGGCAGTGGTGATGTGTGGCTCAATGCCAACGAATCGCCATTCAATAATGAGTACAAAACCGATTTTGTGCGTTTGAACCGTTACAGTGATTGCCAACCCAAAGCTATGATCGATGCGTATGCGGCTTATGCCAAGGTACAGCCAGAGCAGGTGTTGACCTCACGCGGTGCTGATGAAGGGATTGAACTTTTGATCCGCGCATTTTGTGAGCCCAATCAAGACGCTATTTTATACTGTCCGCCGACTTATGGTATGTACGCGATTAGCGCTGAAACGTTCGGTGTCGAGCGTAAAGTGGTGCCATTGACAGCGGATTGGCAGCTCGACCTGCCAGCCATTCGTGCCAATTTGGACCGCGTGAAGTTGATCTTCGTTTGTAGTCCTAATAATCCAACCGGCAATTTGGTTAAGCGGCAAGATATTATTGCTTTGCTGGAAATGACTAAAGACCGCGCTATTGTTGTGATGGATGAAGCCTACATTGATTTCTGTCCAGAAGCCTCAACCGTTGATTTATTAGCGCAATACCCGAATTTGGCGATTTTACGCACCTTATCCAAAGCGTTTGCGCTTGCAGGTTTGCGCTGCGGTTTTACCTTGGCCAATAAAGAGCTGATTGATGTGCTGCAGAAGGTAATTGCACCTTATCCCGTGCCAATTCCGGTAGCAGACATTGCCGTGCAAGCGTTATCGGAAGCTGGGCTTGCTCGTACCAAATTCCAAGTGTTGGATCTCAATGCAAACCGTGCTTACTTACAAGCAGGGTTGTATATGGTGCCTAATTTAACTGTGTTTGAAGGATGGGGAAACTATCTATTAGTGAAATTTCCCGATGGCGATGCATTGTTTAAAGCCGCTTGGGATCACGGCATCATTTTACGCAATTCTCCGATTGAAAATTGCGTGAGGATCAGTATCGGTAATCGCGAAGAGTGTGAAAAAACACTCGCTTTTATTCGCAATTATTATCAGTAATCGAGCACCATAAATAGCCCAAAATGAATAAGAGCCAGTCGTTTAAGTGACGTTACTGGCCAATAGAAAAGGATATTCCAGTGAGCAAACAGCAAAAAATTCTCTTTATTGATCGTGACGGCACCTTAATTGTTGAGCCTCCGGTCGATTTCCAAGTTGATCGTTTAGACAAACTGAAACTAGAGCCGTATGTGATCCCAAGCCTACTGGCTTTGCAGGCTGCGGGTTATCGGCTGGTGATGGTCACCAACCAAGATGGACTGGGGACGGATAGCTATCCTCAAGCGGATTTCGATGCCCCTCATGCGATGATGATGGACATTTTTCAGTCCCAAGGAGTGATCTTTGATGATGTGCTGATTTGCCCGCACTTTGAAAAAGATAATTGCTCTTGCCGCAAACCCAAACTGGGGATGGTTAAAGAGTATCTGCAAGGAGGCAAAGTCGATTTTCAGCAATCAGTGGTGATTGGCGATCGAATGACCGACCTGCAACTGGCTGAAAATATGGCGATCCGTGGTATTCAGTATCATCCGAAAAGTATGGGATGGCGTGAAATAGTTAAAGACTTAACCGTGAAAGCGCGCAGCGCCGAAGTGGTAAGAACCACTAAAGAGACCGACATTAAAGTAGCGGTCAATTTGGATGAAACGGGTGGTAATCAGATTACAACGGGGTTAGGTTTTTTTGACCACATGCTTGACCAAATCGCAACCCATGGTGGTTTTCAATTGAAGTTGAGCGTCAATGGTGATCTGCACATTGATGATCACCACACCATTGAAGATACCGCATTAGCACTCGGGCAAGCCTTAAAAGAGGCATTAGGCGATAAGCGTGGCATTGGTCGTTTTGGTTTTTCGTTGCCGATGGATGAGTGTTTAGCACAATGCGCGCTCGATCTATCGGGTCGCCCTTATCTGAAATTTGAGGCCACCTTTACACGTGAGCAAGTGGGCGATCTCTCCACTGAAATGGTATATCACTTCTTCCGTTCATTAACCGACACTTTGGCCTGTACGCTACATCTCTCATCCAATGGCGAGAATGATCACCATATTATTGAAAGTTTGTTTAAGGCTTTTGGCCGCACATTGCGCCAAGCCATTAAAGTGGAAGGCAATGAACTACCTAGTAGCAAAGGAGTACTGTAATGTCGTCAGTCCGCGAAGCGATGAGTGATAACAGCCGCCAGCCGCAAAAGGTCGTCATCATTGATACAGGCTGCGCTAATGTTTCTTCCGTGAAATTTGCCATCGAACGCTTGGGTTACCCAGTCACTATTTCAAAAGATCCTGATGTGGTGTTGACGGCAGATAAGCTGTTTTTACCCGGTGTCGGTACGGCAAGTGAGGCGATGAAAAATCTGCAACAGCGCGATTTAATCACCTTGGTGAAGCAGGTTGAAAAGCCACTGCTCGGCATCTGCTTAGGCATGCAACTGTTAGGTCAGCTGTCAGAAGAAAAAGGACAGCAAGCTAACGATCAAGCTAATGACATTGTTGAATGCTTGGGTTTATGTGACGGCGAGGTTCGCCTGATGGATACAGGCGATTTACCACTGCCACATATGGGTTGGAACACGGTCAATGCCGAAAGAGGCCATCCTCTGTTTAAAGGCATTGAGCAAGGCGAATATTTCTATTTTGTCCATAGCTACGCCATGCCCGTCGGTGAATACACGATTGCCGAATGTGAATACGGTAAGCCTTTCACCGCGGCGCTGCAAAGCGGTAATTACTATGGTGTCCAATTTCACCCAGAGCGCTCATCCAAAGCTGGCTCAGCACTGATCAAGAACTTCTTGGAATTATAAAAGGGAATTAGCAATGATTATTCCAGCATTAGATTTAATTGATGGCCAAGTGGTTCGCTTATTTCAAGGCGATTATGGTCAAGTTACCGAATACAAAGTGGATCCTGCAGAGCAGTTTCGCCTCTATCATCAGGCTGGATCTAACTGGTTGCACCTTGTCGATTTAACGGGTGCAAAAGATACCTCAGCCCGACAGCTTGATCTGATTGCCAAACTGCTTGCCAGTACCCCTGCCAATATTCAAATTGGTGGCGGTGTGCGTAGTGAGCAAGATGTGGTGGATTTATTAAATGCGGGTGCGCAGCGCGTGGTTGTCGGTTCTACGGCCGTAAAACAGCCTGAATTAGTCAAAGGATGGATGGAAAAGTATGGCGCAGAAAAAATTGTGCTAGCGCTCGACATCAACATTGATCAAGACGGCACACGTAAAGTGGCCATTTCAGGTTGGCAAGAAGATTCAGGTGTAACGATAGAAGCCTTGATTGATGATTACCTAACGGTCGGTTTGACACACGTATTGTGCACTGATATTTCCCGCGATGGCACACTAGCCGGTTCTAACGTTGAGTTGTATATCGATTTATGCAAACAGTACCCACAAGTACAGTTTCAATCCTCAGGTGGTATCGGTAGCTTAGCGGACATCAAAGCCTTAACAGGCAGTGGTGTTGCTGGCGTGATCGTCGGTCGTGCCTTATTAGATGGTAAGTTCACCGCTCAGGAGGCATTCGAATGTTGGCAAAACGCATAATCCCTTGTTTGGATGTCCGCGATGGACAAGTAGTGAAAGGGGTGCAGTTTCGCAATCACGAAATCATTGGTGATATCGTACCGCTTGCAAAACGCTACGCCGAAGAGGGCGCGGATGAGTTGGTGTTTTACGACATTACCGCGTCGAGTGATGGCCGAGTGGTGGATAAAAGTTGGGTGGCGCGTGTCGCGGCAGTGATTGATATTCCATTTTGCGTCGCGGGCGGTATTAAATCTGCCGAAGATGCTGCGCGAATTTTAGAATTTGGTGCAGATAAAGTCTCCATTAACTCTCCAGCACTCGCTAACCCACGGTTGATTACTGACTTGGCGGATAAATTTGGCGTGCAATGTATTGTGGTCGGCATTGACTCTTACTTCGATCAAGAAACGGGTCAGTATCAGGTCTATCAATTTACTGGCGATGAGACGCGCACCAAAGCAACACAGTGGCAAACTTGCGATTGGGTACAAGAGGTACAAAAACGTGGTGCGGGTGAAATCGTATTGAATATGATGAACCAAGACGGCGTGCGTAATGGTTATGATCTACAGCAACTCCAGAAGGTACGTGCTGTGTGTCGCGTGCCACTTATCGCTTCTGGTGGGGCAGGAACGATGGAGCACTTTGCGCAAGCTTACCAACAAGCTCATGTCGATGGCGCGTTGGCGGCATCGGTTTTTCACAAGCAGATCATCAATATCGGCGAATTAAAACAATATTTACAAGCAGAAGGTGTAGAGGTAAGACGATGAGTTTTCAAGTATCGAGTGCGGTTGCACTTTCTGAGCGTATTGATTGGAACAAAGTTGATGGCCTTGTTCCGGCGATAGTGCAAGATTTTAAATCAAGTCAAGTGCTTATGATGGGTTACATGAACCAAGATGCGTTGCAAAAAACCGCGCAAACAGGCCAAGTGACGTTCTTTTCTCGCAGCAAACAGCGCCTTTGGACCAAAGGAGAGACCTCTGGTCATGTGTTACAGTTGAAAAACATGGCGCTCGATTGTGATAACGACACTTTATTGGTCAAAGTGAATCCCATTGGGCCAACGTGCCATACTGGAACCACAACCTGTTGGGATAACGATGCACAAGAAGAGTCTCAAATGGTGTGGCTTCATCAGCTTGAGCAGCTATTGGCTGCCCGCAAGAGTGCCGACCCTGATTCCTCTTACACCGCTAGCCTTTATGCCCGTGGAACAAAGCGTATTTCGCAGAAAGTGGGCGAAGAGGGAGTTGAAGTTGCGCTTGCGGCGACGTCGGGCGATAAGGCGGAGTTAGTGTGTGAGTCTGCTGATTTGATTTATCACTTATTGGTGCTATTGCAAGACCAAGGATTAGCGTTGAGTGATGTGATTGATAAGCTTAAAGAACGCCATAAATAAACACAGTGAAGCCTCTTAAATTAAAGAGGCTTCCGTTTTTTGAGAGCGGTGTTAGAGGGTAATTTCTTTCCACTCACCGGGTTGTAGATCGCCTAAAACAATGTCGCCCATCGCGTAGCGCACTAAGCGCAGTGTTGGAAAGCCAATATGCGCTGTCATACGTCGTACTTGCCGGTTTTTACCTTCAGTAATGGTAATCGCAAGCCATGTGGTTGGAATTTGTGCGCGAAAACGAACCGGTGGATTACGTTCCCACAAGGTAGGTGGTTGCAAAATCTCAACCTTGGCAGGCAGCGTCATGCCATCTTTTAGCTCTACACCTTGGCGCAATTTATCTAAATCGTTTTGAGCGGGTTCTCCTTCTACTTGAACCCAATACGTTTTTGGTAATTTTGACTGCGGCTGCGTTAGTCTTGCTTGCAAGATGCCGTCATTGGTGAGCACCATCAAACCTTCGCTGTCTCTGTCCAAGCGACCTGCGGCATACACCTCTTTTACGGGAATAAAATCAGCGAGAGTTTTGCGCCCATCACCATCGGTAAACTGGCTTAGCGTATCAAAAGGTTTATTAAAGATGATGACTTTTCGATCAGCAAGTGATACTCGTTTTTTTACCTCTTCTGCAGATGAGGAGGAGCGGGCGGTTGAACGCTGATGTGGATCGTGCCGTTTAAAATGAGAAGAGCCTGAGGGTTTTGATACTGATGAAGAATCACGACGCAAGCGGGATGACATGTTAACTACCTTGCAAAAATGTAAATGAAGTGTGTTTGAAAGTTTTCTGAACTTTGGATTTAAGCTATGATTTGCGCGCCCAGAAACAGGATTGACGCACAAGATAATAGACTATTATCCTAGTTTTGTTTAATTA